>JBJTXF010000371.1:0-2749 GCA_046082145.1 Limnohabitans sp.
CACACGTCAACGTTTGCGCAGGCGACCGCGGCAAAATATTTGCAGGCCGATCGAATGTCCGCCACTTTGCAAAACGTGCGTCGCGTGTACGCCAGTCGGGCCAGTGCCATGACCCGAGCATTGCATCAGCATTTGGGCGAGGGCCTGTCATTTCATGCGCCTCTGGGTGGCTTGTTTGTATGGGCCCAACTCACAGGGCAAACCGGTCATACCCAAGATGGCCGACTTTTGGCCAGGCTTGCCATCGACAAGGGCGTGGCGTTTGTACCGGGCGCCCCATTTTTTGCAAATCACCCGGACAACAGCACCATACGTTTGAGCTTTGCCACGGCAGATGAAACAAAAATTGCTGAGGGGATTGAGCGCCTAGGTGCTGCGCTGAAAGAAACCTAGCCCACAACTTAATGGCTTGAATAACGGGCGGGTACAGAGGCTGACGATCACTGACCTGCGAAAGCCTGATAGGCCGCGGCATCCATCAGTTGATCGAGTTCGGTGGCTTGGTTGAGTTGCACTTTGTAAAACCAACCTGCACCTTCAGGGTCAGAGTTGGCCAAAGAAGGGTCTGCACGCAGTTCTTCGTTGACCTCCAGCACTGTGGCACTGACGGGCATGTGAACATCGGCTGCCGCTTTGACCGACTCCACCACGCCTGCCACACTGCCTTGTTCAAAGGCTTTGCCTGTTTCAGCGAATTCCACAAACACGACATCGCCCAAGGTATCTTGGGCGTGGTTGGTGATGCCTACAAAAACGTTACCTGCTTCAACGCGTACCCATGTGTGTTCTGAATGGTAGTGGGTCATGTTTACATACCTGCGTAGTTGGGGCCGCCGCCGCCTTCGGGTGTCACCCATACGATGTTTTGCGTAGGGTCTTTGATATCGCACGTTTTGCAATGCACACAATTTTGGGCATTGATCTGCAAGCGGTCTTCGCCGCTGTCTGCTTTCACATATTCGTACACGCCGGCAGGGCAATAGCGTCCCTCGGGGCCGTCATACAAAGCGAGGTTGATTTGAACGGGTACGCCTTGGTCTTTCAGCGTTAAGTGAGCCGGTTGGTTCTCTTCGTGATTGGTGTTGCTGATGAACACGCTGGAGAGTTTGTCAAATGACAACACGCCATCAGGTTTGGGGTAGGTGATACGCTGTGCGGAGGCCGCAGGTTGCAAAGACTGATGATCGGCTTTGTGGTTGTGCAATGTCCAAGGCGGAGTGGAGATACCGATCTTCGGCAAAAACCATTGCTCGACACCTGTCATCAATGTGCCTAGCCATTTGCCTTTTTTGAACCAGTTTTTGAAATTACGGGTTTGATGCAATTCGGTGTAGAGCCAGCTTTCGCGAAACGCTTTCGGATAAGCATCCAATGTGTCCAATGAACGATCCGCTTGCAAGGCGTCAAACGTTGCTTGGGCGGCCATCATGCCGGACTTGATAGCAGCGTGACTGCCTTTGATTCGAGCGGCATTCAAAAACCCGGCATCACAACCTAGCAATGCGCCACCGTTGAACACCAGATCGGGCAGTGCTTGAGGTGTGCCATTGTTGATCGCTCGTGCGCCGTATCCGATGCGTTTGCCACCTTTGAGGTGTTTGGCGATAGAGGGATGCGTTTTCCATCGCTGCATTTCTTCAAAAGGACTCATGAAGGGATTGCGGTAATCCAAGCCCAGCACAAACCCCAACGTGACTTGGTTGTCAGCGAGGTGATACAGAAAACCGCCGCCAAAGCTGTTGTCTGCGATCGGCCATCCGGAGGTATGAACCACCAAACCCGGTTTTGCCAATGCCGGGTCAACTTCCCACAATTCTTTGATACCAATGGCAAAGGTTTGTGTGTCTTTGCCTTTGTTCAAGCCGAACCGCTCAATCAATTGTTTGCCCAAGTGACCGCGTGCGCCTTCGGCAAACAAGGTGTATTTGGCATGCAATTCCATGCCGAGTTGAAAATGGTCTGATGGTGAACCATCTTTGGACATACCCACATGGCCCGTGGCCACGCCTTTGACAGCGCCTGCGTCGTCAAACAACACTTCAGCGGCAGTGAACCCGGGAAAGATTTCGACGCCTAGGTTTTCTGCTTGTTGGGCCATCCACTTGACCACATTGCTCAAGGACACCACATAACAGCCATCGTTGTGAAAGTTGCGTGGCATCAGCCAAGAGGGTGTGGCGGTATGACCTGTTTCAGACAGCACCAGCAGTTCATCCTCGGTCACTGCTTGGTCCAGTGGCGCACCCAACGATTTCCAATCGGGAAACAATTCGTTCATGGCCCGGGGATCCATGACGGCGCCAGACAAGATATGCGCGCCAGGCTCGGAACCTTTTTCAATCACCACCACCGATATCTCTTGGTCGGTTTTTGCGGCCAGCTGTTTGATGCGGATGGCGGCGGCCAGACCCGCAGGACCACCACCGACCACCACAACGTCGTATTCCATGGCGTCGCGAGGGCCGAATTGTTCTAGCAAGGATGAGGGTGTCATAGCGAGCATGCAGCGATGGCAAAAGAGATGAAGATTCTATGCTTTGCGGGCCCGTTGCCTTAGTGATAATGCACCAGGCCAAACGAATATGAGCTTGGCAAACAACAGCCAACAAGTGTTTTCATTTTTCACAGGAGTTCAATATGTCATACAGCTTGGATTTATCAGGTAGGGTGGCTTTGGTCACCGGTGCGTCCAGTGGTTTGGGCGCGCAGTTCGCCCGTACCCTGGCCAGCGCTGGTGCAGCTGTGGTGC
>JBJTXF010000372.1:0-2236 GCA_046082145.1 Limnohabitans sp.
GCCAGCCCACAAATAATCACTGTCTTTGCCTTCACGGGTCAGGTTGCGAAGGATTTCCATGCCAATGATTTTTTGGTCTTTTCGATCATCGGTGCATAAATCGCAAATCGTTTTGGCCTTGGGGTCTTCCTTCAAGGCGCGGCCGACGACACCGCTGAGCACACCATTGTTTTCGGTGATACGTACTTCGCCTTTGGGCTGTTTGGTTTCATCGTCGATGGTGTGCCACAAACCGACCGGGGTCATTTGGGCGCCTGCCGCAAAAGCCCAAGTCAAAGTCAAAAGGGCGAGTGTTTTTTTCATAGCTTGTCTCCTGGGTAAATGGTGTGTGTCAAACAAATACTTCTTCCGTGTCCATCAATACATCGCTGCCTGAGCGGGCAGTCAACATCAAAGACGCGGTTTCGGGGAACAACCTGGAAAAATAAAAACGTGCTGATTGAAGTTTGGCTTTGTAGAAAGGATCCTTGCTGCCAGCAGCAATTTTTTGCAAAGCCACCTGCGCCATGCGTGCCCAGAAATACCCAAACACCAAATGACCAGCCACACGCAAATAATCCACCGCAGCCGCTCCGACTTCGTCAGCGTTGGCCATGGCTTTCATACCTATCTCACCGGTGAACTGGGTCATTTGCTGGCCCAATTTGGCCAGCGGTTGAATAAACGCTGCCATGTCCTCGTTGCCCGTTTCAGCGGCCACCAACTCGGCAATCAATTTGCCAAATTTTTTCAAAGTCTCTCCTTGGTTGCCCAACACTTTGCGTCCCAACAAATCCAGACTTTGAATGGTATTGGTGCCTTCGTAGATCATGTTGATACGAGCGTCTCGCACATACTGCTCCATGCCCCATTCGCTGATAAATCCATGACCACCCAGCACTTGTAAACACGATGAGGTTGAGATCCAACCGTTGTCAGTGATGAATGCTTTGACAATCGGTGTGAGCATGGCGACCATTTCAGCGGAGTGCTTGCGCACAGCTTCGTCTGGGTGGTTCAACTCTTGGTCAATCAACAAGGCGCAATACAAGTTCAATGCCCGCCCGCCTTCGGCATAGGCTTTAGCCGTTAAAAGCATTTTGCGCACATCCGGATGCACCAAGATGCTGTCAGCAGGTTGTGACGGGTTTTTCACACCCGACAAACTGCGCGACTGAATGCGCTCCTTGGCATAGGCCAAAGCATTTTGATAAGCCACTTCTGTCAAACCCAGGGACTGCATACCCACACCGATGCGGGCGGCATTCATCATCACAAACATCGCGGCCAAGCCTTTGTTGGGTTGGCCGACCAGGTTGCCGATGGCGCCATCCAACACCATTTGGCAAGTGGCATTGCCATGGATGCCCATTTTGTGCTCGAGTCCTCCACAGTGAATACCGTTGCGAGTCCCCAGAGAACCATCAGGGTTCACCAGATATTTGGGCACCACAAACAAGCTGATGCCTTTGCTGCCTTGGGGTGCATCTGGCAAACGCGCCAGCACCAAATGAACAATATTGCTGACGAAATCATGTTCACCGGCGCTGATGAAAATTTTGTTGCCGGTCAAAGCGTAGGCGCCATCAGGAAGTGGTTCTGCTTTGGTGCGCAACAACCCCAAATCGGTACCGCAATGTGCTTCGGTCAGGCACATGGTGCCGGTCCATTCGCCGCTGGTGAGTTTGGGCAAGTACAACTGCTTTTGCGCATCGGTCCCATGCGCATGCAAGCATTCGTAAGCGCCATGCGTCAAACCTGGGTACATGGTCCAAGCCTGGTTAGCGCTGTTGAGCATTTCGTAAAAACATTGGTTCACCACCAAGGGCAAGCCCTGCCCACCATAAGCCGGGTCACAGCTAAGCGCAGGCCAACCGCCTTGTGCATATTGTTCAAACGCTTGTTTAAAACCCTCCGGGGTTTTGACCTCGTGGGTGTTTTTATCCAAGGTACACCCTTGGCGATCTCCCACGGCATTGAGTGGCAGCAACACCTCGGCGGCAAATTTACCACCCTCCTCTAAAACGGCAGCAATGGTGTCGCTGTCGAGTTCCGCATGAGCAGGTAACTCGCGCAATGTGGCGGGAAGGTCAAGCACTTCATTCAATACAAACTGCATATCGCGCAGCGGTGGGTTGTAAATGGGCATGGTGTCAGTCTTACAAAGTGTGAGCGCCGAAGCGCAAAAGAATGTGTTCAAAACCCTGTTTGGCACGGTTCAGACTTTTGGCAGTCTTCAAGAAACGTGCTTCGTAAT
>JBJTXF010000373.1:0-2225 GCA_046082145.1 Limnohabitans sp.
TGGTGATTTCAGACGCACCATTGGTACCCGCACCAAATTGAGTTCCTGTAGTGGTTTTTGCAACAGAGGCTTCAAACAAACCAGAGATGGTGGCTTCAGCGTGTGCGCCAGCGATAGCAGCCATTGCTGCAACTGCAACGAGGGTTTTTTTCATTTCAATTTTCTCCAAGGGTTAAACAAAGGGCTCCGGAACTGCGGTTTTTCAACCACCGGATCCCCGGGCCAACCTCCATTTAGGAAGCTGAGGGTATTTGAACCGACCCCCAGAGGCTAAGCAACGTCTTTGTCCAAATAAGGGGGCATCTCGTTGTCACCGGACAACATGGAGAATCGTCGATTTTGTCGTATAGTGTTATAAAGTGTCAATTTAATTTTTTTTAAAATATCTTAGTTATATTTCAATAGATTTGGCATTTTTTGATCCAGGCTGTGTATCTTTCTCACAAATCATTGCCCTCAAAGAATCACCAAACATTGAATTGCCCCCAAAGTCGGACACCCAGCCCAGCTTTGGAGGTTTTTTGTCTGGCAACATTGCTCAGAACTTGTACTGCAAGCCTATGTTGGCGGTTTTGACCGATCCTGACTGGACACTTTGGCTGCCAATGGTGGTCAAACTGCCGACGAAATATGCTGAGGTTGATTTGTCAAACGCGTAATAAGCGCCCAGGGTGGTGTCCGACAGCTTGGCATCGCCTGCATAAGTCGTACCACTGGCTGTTGTGTACGAGTCCAAAGTGCCTGTTCCCGTACTCAAGGCCAACGTGACTTGGTCAACCGGTACCTTGAGGCCTACGGTGTGAGTGGTCAAGCTGCCGGTTTTGCTGGCCGCGGTGGTGTAGGCCTTGGCATAAATGTAGTTCAACACCACAGGGCCAAATTCATAACTGGCAGCGGCAATGTTTCTAAAGACTTTGTCCGTGTCAGAACCGCCCCATACCAATGAGTTTGAGTTGCCCGTGGTAGAACTGTCGTAAGCAACGCCGTCTGTGCAGTTGGTACCAGGTGCACACAGTTTGCCTTTGGCGTTGTCCGTGCTGTCTCTGACGATCGCCGCTTTGATGTTGTCTTGCTGGTATTTGATGGCCAACGATTGGTAGCGCGTATTGCCTTCACCCAATGCGCCCAGTGCATGCAGCGTGAAACCTGAAAAAGAAGGCGTGATGTACTTCACAGAATTGCCGGCACGGTCTCCCTGTGAACTGGCATCGCCTTTGGTCTGGGTCAAGCGCCACAACTGCGGTTTGTATTCGGTGCGGCCGTTGGCATCCAATGCAAAGGTTTCATAGGCCATGGTCTCTTGCGTGCCCAAGCGCACCATGCCTGCTTTGCCACTCAGTCCCACAAAATTGCCTCGGTTAGATGTGGTGCTGATCACACCGCCTTTGGGTTTGTCGGGCTTGAGTTCAAGCTCGATTTGGATATGGGCTTTGGTGCTGCCACCGAGTTCTCGCTCGGCTCTAACCCCCAAACGACTGGTTGAACCCGCAGCGAACATACCCACATATTTTTGACCGGCGGTCGAACTGAGGGAATCTGTCAGGGCCTGCGATTGAACCGCTTGGTCCAACACGCCATACAACTTCACACCGGCTGCGACATCGACATCTGCTTGCGCTTGCGCGACGGCAACCATGCCCAAAACAATGACCAGGGAATTTTTCATACAGTGATCCTTTAAAAAAGCATACAAGGGTTGAGCTGATCTGGCCGCTTGTGCGATGGCTTTGTGACAGCCATGGGGCGCAGGCAACCATGAAGCCAGACAGAACCGATGATACACTAAATGCGAATCATTATCATTTATTTAGCCCGTTGGAATTTGGGAGAAAAAAACCCACCGCGTTGCCGCGGTGGGTTCTCATAACGCCTTGGAGGTGTTGTTCGCGATTCGGGTTTGGTCAGAAATTGAACTGGGTGCGAATAGAAAATATTTTTTCTGACTTGGTTGTGTCTGAATTGGATGTGGTGTCCAGCACCTCAACACTGCTGCCAAACTTGGTGTCTGAGTAAGTGAACATGACTCTTGCATTTGAATTCAATATCCAGTTCAAACCAACGGTTTGGGTAATGGCACTTGGGCTGTTTTGAACTCTTGAAGCATCTGAACCGAGGAGAGTAGAGGTTCCGTCAGTAACTCCGTAGGTGCTCATAGTTCCTGTAGAGAGGCTCGACGACTGAGCTTGTTTAAGGCTGACATCGTATGTCGAATAACGGTAAGCCAG
>JBJTXF010000374.1:0-2320 GCA_046082145.1 Limnohabitans sp.
CTTTTTTCACCCCCGTCAAGGGCAAACCCATATGGCATTGGCGGTCGCCGAAACACTTGAAAAAGGGGGCTCGTTGGTGGTGGAGGCGGGCACAGGTGTGGGTAAAACCTTTGCTTACTTGGTTCCCGCCTTGCTCAGTGCAGAACGGGTTTTGCTGTCGACAGCGACCAAAAACTTGCAAGGCCAATTGTTTTCACGCGATATCCCTGATGTCATCAACGCATTGGGCTTGCCGCTGAAATTGGCCATGCTCAAAGGCCGAGGTAGTTATCTTTGCCAGCAGCGCCTGGAGCTTGCGTTGACATCAGCAACCTTGCCTGACAGGCACAGCGTCAAATCCCTGGCAGTGGTGCAGCAATGGGCCCGAACCACGCGCAGCGGAGATTTGGCTGAAGTGCCCAGCTTGGATGAAAATTCTGCGTTGATTCCCATGATCACCTCTAGCCGAGACAACTGCTTGGGTTCACCTTGTCCACATTGGCGCGATTGCCATGTCAACCAAGCCAGACGCGAAGCCATGGCTGCGGACGTGGTGGTCATCAACCACCATTTGTTTTTTGCTGACATGGCGGTGCGTGAATCTGGCATGGCCGAGTTGTTGCCCACGGTGCGCGTGGTGATTTTTGACGAAGCCCACCAACTCAACGAAACAGGCATTCAGTTTTTAAGCAAACAACTGGGTACGGGTCAGTTGCTCGATCTGGCACGCGACACACTCACTGCCGGTTTGCAATGGGCGCGTGGTTTGGTCGATTGGCAAGGTGTCACCGCAATTTTTGAAAAATCGATACGCGATTGGCGCTTGGTGGCAGGCAAACAAACGGCCAACACCAAATTGCGATGGAGCCAAGCCCAGCCTCAAGACATTGATGCTGATGACTGGCAAGAAGCGATGGACAATCTCACCCTGGCTGCTACTGAATTGCAAGATGCCTTAGACAAGGTGATGGATGCCGCGCCGGATTTCCAGCGACTGCACGAGCGTTTGAGCGATGTGTTGGGGTTGATCAATGATTTTTCTCAACCCTGTGCCTTAGGCAGTGTGCGTTGGTTGGATGTCGGCTCACAGATGCGCTGCATGGAAGCACCACTCGATATTGCCGATGTGGTGCAGACCAAGCTGTTGGATGCACAAGTGCTCACCGTGCCTGACGCGCAACGGCAACCCATGGCGTTGCCCAGAAGTTGGATATTCACCTCTGCCACCTTGGGGGCTGAACCACAATTGCGGTGGTTCACCGAGCCCTGTGGTTTGCAAAATGCACAGGTATTGCAAGTGCAAAGCCCGTTCGATTATGAAAATCAGGCATGGTTGTACGTACCTCGCGGCATGGTATCGCCTAAAGATCCTTTGCACAGCGAACAAGTGGCCTCGCTGAGCTGGCAAGTGGCCTGTACCTTGGGCGGGCGCACCTTGATTCTGACCACCACCACCCGGGCTTTGCGAGCCATTGGAGACCAATTGTCAGAAACGGCGAAAGACAAAGGCGCGCTGGACATACTGGTGCAAGGCCAACATCCCAAGCGTGAATTGATGCAGCGTTTTCGCCAAGCCGTCGTACCCGGCGCCAAGGGTACGGTGCTGGTGGCGACCGCCAGTTTTTGGGAAGGCTTTGATGTGCCAGGGGAAGCGCTTCAGGCCGTCATCATCGATAAATTGCCGTTTCCCCCACCAAACGATCCGCTGGTCGAAGCGCGATGTCAGCGGTTGGAATCGCAAGGCAGGAGCTCGTTCAACGAATATTTTCTATCCGAAGCAGGTGTATCGCTCAAGCAAGGCGCGGGGAGACTGATTCGTCGCGAAACCGACCGAGGCGGTTTGGTCATCTGTGACAACCGCTTGATCAACACGGCTTATGGCAGGCGCTTGCTCAATGTGTTGCCGCCGATGAAGCGCGTGGATTTGTTCCCTGCTTTACTGGAAGCTTTGGACGGGATCACCAAAACTTGAACCAGCTTTTCTTGGGGGCTGGAGCCTTGGCGGGTTGGGGAAAGTAACGGCTGTCGGGAAAAGACGCTTTGAGAACACGTTGCGTGTCATCACTCAATTGTGTCAAGCCCAGCGCTTGGTAAGAGTCAATCAAGATGATCAATGCGGTTTCAGCAGCTTCACTGTTGGGGTAGTCGTTCAACGTGGCTTGGGCGCGGTTGACAGCCGCTACATAGGCACCTTTGTTGTAGTAATGCCGAGCGACTTTGAGTTCTGATTTCGCCAGCAAGTTGACAATGTGTCGCATGCGCAAAGTCGCGTCAGCGGAATATTTGGAATCTGGAAAACGGGTCACCAGTTCTTTGTAGGCTTCAAACGAATCTCGCGCAG
>JBJTXF010000375.1:0-9698 GCA_046082145.1 Limnohabitans sp.
CACCACAGCGCCGAGCATGACTTCTTCAGACATTTGCAAGGCTTCTGACTCGACCATCAGAACCGCAGATTCGGTACCCGCCACCACCAACTCAAGCACGCTGTCTTTGCGCTGGGTTTGGCTGGGGTTTAGTACGTATTCGCCATTGATGTAACCGACACGGGCTGCGCCCATCGGCCCGTTGAAAGGAATGCCTGACACGGACAATGCGGCTGACACACCGACCATCGCAGCGATATCAGCATCGACTTCAGGATTCAGCGACAAGGTGTGAACCACCACATGTACTTCGTTGTAAAAACCTTCAGGAAACAACGGACGAATCGGCCGGTCGATGAGTCGACTGGTCAAAGTTTCGAGTTCGCTGGGTTTGGCTTCGCGCTTGAAAAAGCTGCCAGGGATTTTTCCGGCAGCGTAGGTTTTTTCGATGTAGTCGACGGTCAAGGGAAAAAAGTCTTGACCAGGTTTGGCGTTTTTCGAGCCCACCACGGTGGCGAGGACCACGGTGTCATCGATGTTGACCAGCACAGCACCACTGGACTGGCGTGCGATCTCTCCCGTTTCCATGGTGACCGTGTGCTGGCCCCATTGAAAGGTTTTGCTGACTTTATTGAATAAGGACATAGGGAATTCCTGAACAGTAAGAGGGGAAGTGAAGGCCACTTCACCAAAGCCCAAAGTGACTGTCAGAACACGATGCCATTCCAGAAAAATACGCGGTCTTTTTTTGGAATGACACAGCTTCGCTCTGAGTCAGTTGCTTTGAATCTGCCCTGCCACATGTGCCAACGCCTGAGTGAATAAACAGACTCAGGCGTTGCACGAAGCGGGGAGTTACTTGCGCAAACCCAATTTGGCAATCAGCGCGGTGTAGCGCTCTGCGTCTTTGGATTTGAGGTAGTCGAGCAATTTGCGTCGACGGCTGACCATGCGCAACAAACCACGGCGACCATGGTGGTCTTTGGCGTGTGTTTTGAAATGGGGGGTCAGTTCATTGATGCGTGCGGTCAAGATGGCGACCTGCACTTCGGGGCTGCCAGTGTCGTTGGCAGAACGGGCATTGGCCTTGACGACCTCAGCCTTGTTTAATGTTGTCATGGTGTTTTTCCAAAAAATTTGACATGCGCCAACAGCCGGAAATGCCAGATGGCGTGATTGCTAAGCCGCTGTGGCAAAGCCTATCGATTATAGCTTTCCTAACCACTGCCTCAACCGTTGTGCGCCCTCACCCAGCCGATCGGGGTCTTTTGAAGCAAAACACCATCTCAACCAACCCTTGGCTTCAGGCGCAAAAGCACTTCCTGGCGCCAAGCCCAAGCCCGCTTCAGCCACCAACCGCTTGGCGGTCAACACATCGTCAGCATGGCCAGGTATGGAGAAAAAAGCATACATACCGCCATCGGGTATGGCCCATTCCAGGCCCGGAATTGCGTCCAACTCACCAAACAACCGGTCACGGCAAGTGCGCATCTGTGCCACGACGCGCGGCACCACCTCTTGCGCATGGCGCATGGCGGCCTCGCCTGCACGCTGGACGAATACGCTGGCACATGAGGTATTGAACTCAATCAGCTTGCCCATGTGCTCGGTCATGGCAGGTGGCATCACCAACCAACCCAAACGCCATCCGGTCATCAAAAAACTTTTAGAAAAACTGTGTGCCACCACCAATTTATCTTCTGGGGCGGCTATGTCGAGAAAGCTTGGAGCGCACAGGTTGGCACTGGGCAAATAAAACAGGTTTTCATACACCTCATCCGCCAATATCCAAGTGCCCGTCAAGCGACAATGCTTCAAGAGGGTTTGCTGTTCTTCACGGGTCAAGGTCCAACCCGTGGGATTGTTGGGTGAATTGAGCACCAGCAACCGGGTGCGGTCTGTGACGGCAGCGAGCAACGAATCCATCGACAAAGCCCATTGGCCATCTTGCGGTTGTAAACAAACCGTGTGCAATTGCGCACCCAAAATCACTGGTTGTGCTGTCAAGTTGGGCCAAACGGGGGTGACCACCACAGCTTGGTCACCGGGGTTGAGCAACGCTTGCATCGCCAGCATCAAAGCATTTACCCCGCCTGAGGTGACCGCGATCCGCTGTGCCCCGATGTCTGCACTGTGGCGTGTTTGCATCTCCGCCGCAATGGCTTCTCGCAAAGAAGGCAAACCCAGGTTGTGGGCATAAAACGTTTCACCGGTGTTCAAAGAATCGATGGCAGCTTGGCGCACAAATGCTGGGCTGACTTCATCGCTTTCGCCAAACCAAAACGCCAACACATCATTGCGCCCAAGGCCAGCGTTGGCCACATCGCGAATGCGTGACGCTTGCAGGTCAATGATGGTTTGGCGCATGGTGAAAGTACTTGTGTGTGTGTTTCAGACAGAAGTTATTTGCGCCAGTGGCCAGCGCGGCAACACATTGAAAGCGTAATTTTTTTGGGCTGTTTCGACCCCTGCATGCATGCGCATGGCTGCAGCCATGGCGATCATGGCGCCATTGTCAGTGCACAGTTCAGGTTCGGGGTAATGCACGTTGGCGCCCAACGCTCGGCATTCCATTTGTAGCTGCTCTCGCAACATGCGATTGGCACCCACACCGCCGGCAACGACCAGGGTTTTTAAACCGGTCAGTTTGAGCGCTTTGACCGATTTGCTGGCCAGTACTTCCACGATGGCCGCTTGGGTGGAAGCAGCCAAATCGGCTTTGCGAGCCTCCAAGTCATCGCCCAGTTTGCGGCATTGCGTCAGGACTGCGGTTTTGAGGCCAGCGAAAGAAAAATCCAGATTGGGGTGATGCAGCAGCGGTCTGGGCAATGCAAACGCTTGCGGGTTACCTAAATTAGCCAATGCAGACAAAGCAGGGCCACCAGGATAGCCCAAACCCAGCAATTTGGCTGATTTGTCAAATGCCTCACCCGCTGCATCATCGATGGTCTCGCCCAACAACTCGTAACTGCCCACGGCCTTGACACACATCAATTGCGTATGCCCACCTGAAACCAACAAAGCCACGAATGGAAAAGTTGGTGGGTCAGCCCCCATGAAAGGCGAGAGCAAATGCCCCTCTAAATGGTGCACGCCCAACACGGGCTTGCCCAGACTCGCTGCCAGCGCACACGCGGTGCCTGCACCCACCAACAAAGCGCCCGCCAAACCGGGTCCCCGCGTGTATGCCACCACATCCAGGCCGGTCAGCGGTAGTGCAGCTTGCTGCATCACCTGTTGAACCAAAGGCACAACGCGGCGTATATGGTCTCTGCTGGCCAATTCAGGCACGACACCGCCATAAGCTTCGTGCATGGCTGCCTGGGTGTGCAGGGCCTGGGCGACCAACTGAGGCAATCCGTCACCCGCTTCAGCGCGAACCAGGGCCACGCCGGTTTCGTCACAAGAAGATTCAATGCCCAATATCCACATGCGGACGAGTTTAGCTTTGCGTGAATGGCCTCATAACTGAAAGTCATCAAGCTTGTTTCACAATGCCGCCATGAGCATCAGTCACTTCATTCGAGAAATTGGGCGCGGCAAACAAGGCGCTCGCGATTTGTCGCGTGAGCAAGCTGCCGATCTGATGGGCCAAGTGTTGGATGGCCGAGTGTCTGACTTGCAACTGGGCGCGTTTTGCATAGCCATGCGCATCAAAGGTGAAACTGCGCAGGAGATGGCCGGATTTCTTGATGCCACTGCCGCACGTTTGAATACCCTTCCCTCTATGCAAGATCATGTGACGGTCGTGCTGCCCAGTTACAACGGCTCTCGGCGACTGCCCCTGCTGACGCCGCTTTTGGCTTGGTTATTGGCACAAAACGGGTTGAGGGTATTGGTGCACGGTGGCAACACAGAAGACACTCGCGTATCAACTGCAGACGTGATGCAGGCTTTGGGCATGACAATGCTGACCCACTTGCGGCCATTGCAAGCGAATGAAATTGCGTTTGTCTCCACCGACGTGTTGTGTCCGGGCTTGTGGCAGCTGTTGCAAGTCAGACGCAAGATTGGGCTCAGAAATTCGGGGCACAGTTTGGTGAAACTCATGAACCCGGTGGCGGGGCCGGCTTTGCTGGTGGCGAGTTACACCCACCCCGAGTACGAATCTTCGATGCTGGAAACCTTGCAGCTCACCCAAGCCCATGCCATGTTGTTACGCGGCACCGAAGGTGAGCCTGTGGCTGACCCCAGACGCATGCGAAAGTGCGCTTTGCTGCTTAACGGTTTGGTACACAGCATTCATGACCCAACAGACGTGTCGGCAGCAGACAACCCCGTATTTCCGATAGGCTTGGACGTAGCCACCACTGCAAGTTACATTCGTTCATTGATGGAAAGTCCAAGCACCATTCCGACGCCGATTCAGCACCAAGTGACCCTGCTGTGCAAACTGGCTGCTGAGATTTGCTAACGTCTGCATTTCCATGAATTTAGACACACACTCCACATTCATCCCTCGGGTCACGCTGGTTGGCGCCGGCCCTGGCGACCCCGAATTACTCACCCTCAAAGCCATCAAAGCGATCGCGTCAGCCACGGTGTTGATGGTCGACGATTTGGTGCATCCCGATGTCTTGCAACACGCCAGCCCGACTGCGCGCATCATCCATGTCGGCAAACGTGGCGGTTGCCAATCGACTCCGCAGACTTTCATAGAAAAGCTCATGGCACAAGAAGCCCTGGCCGGAGAAAAAGTGGTGAGGCTCAAAGGCGGAGACCCGCTGATTTTTGGGCGTGGTGGAGAGGAACAACAGCATTTACGTGCACAAGGCATTGCGGTTGAAGTGATCAACGGCATCACGGCTGGACTGGCTGCAGCGCATGATCTGGGCATTGCATTGACGCAACGCGCCCATGCACACGGTGTGCTCATGATCACTGGTCATGCTTCGCCCAACCAATCCACCGAACGCATGCCCGCCATCGATTGGTGCTTGATCGCTCGCACAGCACATGAATGCCGATTGACGCTGGTGGTTTATATGGGCGTGCAAACGGCGGCCCGCTTGCAACAAGCCCTGTTGACTGGTTTACCGGGAAACACACCTGTTGCCGTGGTTGGAAACGCCAGCTTGCCCTCACAAAAACACGCCATCAGCCAACTTGATCGTTTGAGCGATTTGTTTGAGCGCGAACAGATTGCCAGCCCTGCTGTCATCATTGTGGGGGACGTACTTCAAGGCCTGCAAAAACTGATGCAGGCTGACACACCCAACGCGGCGCTTCAAGCTTGACCCATTTTGTCATCGGTCGCTCAGGGGATAATCATCTCTTTTTGAAGTCATACGAGGCGAGACATGGACGCAGAACGCATCAACACCATTGGCAATTTGTTGAACGACTTGGGCGCGCGCATCCTTGATCTTCGGGGGTCTCTTTGACTACGATGCCAAAGCCGAAAGACTGAGAACCGTCAATGCATCGCTGGAAGACCCGGCGGTGTGGAATGACCCCAAAAAAGCGCAAGAACTGGGCAAAGAAAAAAAATCGCTGGACGAGATTGTTTTGGCGCTTAGTCGCCTGACGCAAGAGATCGAAGACAACACCGAGCTGTTTGAAATGAGTCGTGCCGATAGCGACGAAGCAGGCCTGATCACCATCGAAGAAGACACCCAGCGGATTCAAACTGAAATTGAAAAGCTGGAATTTCGCCGGATGTTCAACAACCCAGCAGATCCCATGAATGCATTTTTGGATATTCAAGCAGGCGCGGGCGGCACCGAAGCCTGTGATTGGGCCAGCATGTTGTTGCGCCAATACTTGAAATACGCGGAACGCAAAGGCTTCAAAGCCACGCTGGAAGACGAGTCACCAGGCGATGTCGCGGGTATCAAAGGGGCTACGTTGAAGATTGAAGGCGAATACGCGTTTGGATTGCTACGTACCGAAACCGGCGTTCACCGCCTGGTCCGCAAATCACCGTTCGATTCGGCCGGTGGCCGTCACACCAGTTTCGCCAGCATCTTTGTGTATCCCGAGATCGATGACTCCATAGAAATCGATATCAACCCTGCCGATGTGCGCACCGACACCTTCCGCGCCAGCGGAGCAGGCGGACAACACATCAACAAAACCGATTCGGCGGTTCGGCTCACCCACATACCCACCGGTATCGTCGTGCAATGCCAGGACGGCCGCAGCCAACACAGCAACAGAGACGTGGCTTGGAAACGCTTGCGTTCGCGCTTATACGACTTTGAAATGCGCAAACGCATGGAAGCGCAACAAAAGCTGGAAGACACCAAAACCGATGTGGGTTGGGGTCATCAAATTCGCAGCTATGTGCTTGATCAAAGCCGCATCAAAGACTTGCGTACCCATGTCGAAATCAGCAATACCCAAAAAGTGCTGGATGGTGATTTGGACACTTTCATCGAAGCCTCGCTCAAACAAGGCGTTTGAGTTGCCAAGCCATCGTTAACGGAGAATTTCCCCATGTTTCGTGAAGGCCAATCCGTGATCACACGGCGCAAAGACTACCAGGCACCGGGTTTTTGGATCGACAACGTCGATCTGGTATTCGATTTGGACCCGATGAAAACCCGGGTTTTAAATACGATGCTTATTCGGCGCAACCCTGATGTTGCTGCGCAGTCGTTGCGACTGGATGGCGAAGACCTCAACCTTTCCCGCGTACTGGTCAACGGACAAGGTACGTCATTCAAAATGGATGGCGAACAATTGGTGCTTGAAAACTTGCCCGAAGGCAACGAGCCTTTCAAGTTGGAAATTTTCACGACCTGTAACCCGTCTAAAAACACCCAACTCAGCGGCTTGTATATCAGCCAAGACTCCTTCTTCACACAATGCGAAGCTCAAGGCTTCAGACGCATCAGTTATTTCCTGGACCGCCCCGATGTGATGTCTGTTTACAGCGTCACACTTCGCGCTGACAAAACCGATTACCCCGTGCTGTTATCCAACGGCAATTTGGTGGCGCAAGGGGAATTGGAAGATGGCCGGCATTTTGCGAAATGGTTTGACCCTCACCACAAACCCAGTTACCTGTTTGCGTTGGTGGCCGGCAAGCTGGTTTGCCGCGAACAACGCATCACTGCGCGCAATGGCAAAGAACATCTGCTGCAAATTTATGTGCGCTCTGGTGATTTGGACAAAACCGACCACGCCATGCAATCGTTGATGGCCAGCATCGCGTGGGACGAAGCGCGCTTTGGCCTGAGTTTGGATTTAGAACGGTTCATGGTTGTGGCGACTTCCGACTTCAACATGGGCGCGATGGAAAACAAAGGCTTGAATATCTTCAACACCAAATACGTGTTGGCCAGTCCTTCCACCGCCACCGACCAAGACTATGCCAACATTGAAAGCGTGGTGAGCCATGAATATTTTCACAACTGGACTGGCAACCGCATCACCTGTCGCGATTGGTTTCAGCTGTCGCTGAAAGAAGGCTTGACGGTATTTCGCGACCAGGAATTCAGTCAGGATTTGTGCGGGTCTTCTTCTGCCCGTGCGGTCAAGCGTATTGAAGATGTGCGCTTGCTGCGCACCGTGCAATTTGCCGAAGACGCCGGTCCTATGGCGCACCCGGTTCGTCCCGACAGCTACATGGAGATCAACAATTTCTACACCGTCACCATTTATGAAAAAGGCGCAGAAGTTGTTCGCATGATGCAAACCTTGGTGGGGCGTGAAGGATTTGCGATGGGCATGAAGCTGTACTTTCAGCGCCATGACGGACAAGCTGTCACCTGCGACGAATTCGTGCAAGCCATTGCAGATGCCAACCCTGCCACAGCGCTTTACAAACATCTCGAGGTATTCAAACGCTGGTATTCACAAGCAGGAACGCCCAAAGTGACTGTCCAGATGTCGCACGACCTTGCCACCCACAGATTGACATTGCAGTTCTCACAAACCTGTCAGGCGACACCTGGCCAAGCCCATAAGCAAGCATTTCTGATTCCCATCCGCTTTGGCTTGTTGAATGAAGCGGGCGAATCTGTGTTGAACGATCAATTGTTCGTGTTGCATGAACCACAGCAAACCTTGGTACTTGAAAACATCGCTACGCCTGTGATTCCGTCATTGCTGCGTGGGTTCAGTGCACCCGTGCAATTGGAGTTTTCTTACAGCGAATCGCAGCGGCTGGTACTGCTCGCGCATGACACCGATGCCTTCAACCGCTGGGAAGCCTCGCAACAACTGTATCTGGCTGCGACCATGCAAGCGTTGGCGCAAGATACGTTGGCGCCCGCATTGTTGTCACAGTCTTTGATCAGCGGTTTGCGCCAAGTGCTGCGGCACTCCGAACTGGATGCTGCCTTCAAAGAGCTGGTATTGACACTGCCCAGCGAAAGTTATATCGCCGAGCAAGCTTCCATTGTCGACCCGCAAAAAATCCATCAAGTTCGCGAAGCCATGCGCCTGCAAATTGCGCTCGACATGCAAGAAGACTGGAAATGGGCCTATGACCATCACCGGGTCACTGGAGAATTCACACCTGACACCACTTCCAGTGGAAAGCGGGCACTTCAAGGCCTGGCTCTCAACCACTTGTGTCTAGCAGACCATAGCCTGAACAACGATCACTGGTCAAATCAAGCTCTGCAAGCATTCAGCCGCGCCAACAACATGACTGAGCGTATGCATGCTCTGCAGGCCTTGGTATCTGTCAACCATCCGTTGGCCGAGCAAGCCTTGGCTTCTTTTCACCGCCAGTTCAAACATGAAGAATTGGTGTTGGACAAATGGTTTGCCGTTCAAGCGTCAGCCTGCGACCACCATGGCCATGTGCTCGGTCGGGTTCGTCAATTGATACAACACCCCGATTTTCAAATTCGCAATCCCAACCGCGCACGAAGCTTGGTTTCCAGTTATTGCAGCAACCCTGCGGCGTTTCATCGAACAGATGCAGCGGGTTATGTGTTTTGGAGTGAGCGAGTCTTGGAGTTGGACAGCTTTAACCCGCAAGTGGCAGCACGTCTGGCCAGGGCCTTAGACCGTTGGCGCAATTTGAGTGAGCCCTACCGCAGCGCCGCTCATGAGGCCATCCGCCGCGTGGCCGCCAAAGAAGACTTGAGCGCCGACGTGCGTGAGGTGATTGACTCAGCCCTGGAGGATTGACACATGGCCGCATCTTTGTCCCGTTACCTGGTTGAGCAGCAACGCGCCAAACAACATATTCCGCCTGAATTGCGATTGTTGCTTGAAGTGGTTGCGCGTGCTTGCAAAAGCATCAGTCATGCGGTGAACAAAGGTGCTTTAGGTGGTGTGTTGGGGTCTGCACACAGTGAAAACATCCAAGGGGAAGTACAGAAAAAACTCGACATCATTGCCAATGAGGTGTTGATTGAAGCCAACGAATGGGGCGGACATTTGGCGGCCATGGCCTCCGAAGAAATGGACTCCATTTACGTGGTTCCCAACCGTTACCCGCAAGGCGAATACCTGCTGTTGTTTGACCCTTTGGACGGTTCCAGCAACATCGATGTGAATGTCAGCATCGGCACCATTTTCAGCGTACTGAAAAAACCCGAATCCACCGACAAAGTCACCGAAGCCGATTTTTTGCAACCTGGCCAAGCACAAGTTGCGGCCGGCTATTGCGTGTACGGGCCACAAACCACCTTGGTGTTGACCGTGGGCGACGGGGTGGCTATGTTCACCCTTGACAGGGAACAAGGCTCATTTGTCTTGACCCAAGAGAATGTGCGCATCCCAGAGGACACCCATGAATTTGCCATCAACATGAG
>JBJTXF010000376.1:0-4974 GCA_046082145.1 Limnohabitans sp.
CCACCACAGCCGGTATGACCGTCGCTGCTGCACTGCGCAAAAACACAAAGATGACCATCACCACCAAGGCAACCGACAACAGCAATTCAAACTGCACATCGCGCACCGATGCGCGAATGGTGACCGTGCGATCGGTCAGCACCTGCACTTTGACACCGGGCGGCATGGCCTCGCGCAACAACGGCAGTTGCTGTTGGATGCGCTCAACCGTATCAATCACATTGGCACCGGGTTGGCGTTGGATATTGACAATGATCGCGGGCTTGTCGTCTGCCCAAGCCGCGAGGCGGTTGTTTTGCGGTGCTTCAATGACGTCGGCCACATCGCCCAAGCGCAGTGGACTGCCTCTGACATAGGCCAACACCAGCTGGGCATATTCTTTGGGTGACCGCAATTGGTCGTTCGCATCCAAACTTGACGCGCGTGCAGGGCCGTCAAAGTTGCCTTTGGCCATGTTCACATTGCTCAGGTTGATGGCGTTGCGCACATCCTCCAACGACAAACCGGCAGCGGCCAACGCCTGCGGATGCACCTGCACCCTGACCGCAGGTCGCTGACCACCGGCAATACCGACCAAGCCCACACCGCTGAGTTGTGACAAACGCATGGCCAAACGGTTTTCCACCAGATCATGGATCTGGGTCAAAGGCATGTCTTCGGCGCTGACCGCCAAGGTCATGATCGGCGCATCCGCCGGATTGACTTTGCTGTAAGTCGGCGGCATGGGCAAATCGGCAGGCAAAAAATTGGCGCTGGCATTGACCGCTGCCTGCACCTGTTGCTCGGCGATATCGAGTGGCAATTTGAGTGAAAAACGCAGCGTGATGACGGAGGCCCCGCCGGAACTCACCGAGGTCATCAATGCCAGTCCGGGCATTTGTCCGAACTGACGCTCAAGCGGGGCGGTGACCGATGCTGTCATCACCTGCGGACTGGCACCGGGGTACAGCGTGCTGACTTGGATCGTCGGATAGTCCACTTGCGGCAGCGAAGCCACAGGCAAAAACCGATAAGCCAACGCACCCGACAGCAACAAGGCCAACATCAACAACGATGTGGCTACCGGGCGTCGGATGAACAACGCCGAGAGGTTCATGGCTTGGCGGCTTTCACCACCTCAACTTTGCTGCCAGAACGCAACCGGTCAGCGCCGTCTGTGACCACACTGTCGCCTTCTTCCAATCCCTCTGCTTTGACGGCTTGCCAGTCGTCTTGTACAGCCAACAACTGCACCGGCACCGCGTTGACAGAGTTGTCGGCTTGCACCACCAACACCATGTTGCCTTGCGCACTGCGCTGTATTGAAGCAGACGGCACCACCAAGGTGTTTTTCAAGGTGTCCAATTGCAATTCAATTTGCACAAATTGGTTGGGAAACAACTGGCCGTCGCGGTTGTCAAGCAAGGCCTTGAGTTTGAGGGTACCGGTGGCCAGATCAATAGCGTTGTCGGTGGTGTTGACCCGCCCATTGGCCAACTGCCGCTTGCGGTCCCGTTCCCATGCTTGCACCGCTAGTGTTTGTCCAGATTTGAGTTTGCGCATGATCAACGGCACATGTATTTCAGGCACGGCAAATACCACCGCCATGGGTTGTGTTTGGGTGATGCTGACCAAGCCATTGGGGTCAGAAGCTCGCACCAGGCTGCCCAACTCAGCTTGCTTCAAACCCAATCGACCGCTGATGGGCGCGGTCACGCGGGTGTGCGAGAGCTGTAATTTGGCGCTGTCCACACTGGCCTGATGCGCTTGAACCGTCCCTTGCCACTGGGCCACCAAGGCCGCCTGGGTTTCAACTTGCTGGCGGGCGATCGCATCTTTCTTCAACAAATCCTGGTAACGCTGCAAATCCAGTTGTGCATTCAACAGCTGGGCGTTATCACGTGCCAATTGACCCAAGGCCTGGTTGAGTTGCGCCTCAAATGCACGCGGATCGATTTCGGCCAACAACTGTCCCGCTTGCACTTGTTGACCTTCGGTGAACCGCAACGACTTGAGCACGCCATCAACCTGCGATCGAACCACTGCTGTGTTCATCGCAGTCATGGTGCCCAATGCTTGTACGTTAAGCACCATGTCCATGCGCTTGACCACATCAGTGCTCACCGGTGTGGGCTTGCCACTGCTGTCTCCCATGTCCTTGTTGCCGGGCCGCCCACCACTCCATTTGGGCTTGTCACCCGATTTACCAACGGCGCCTTCACGAGCGGTCGAGGATTCTTTGGAGGTGAAAGCCAGCCAAGAAGGACGCAAATCGGGAAAGCCCCACCACAGCAGCGCTGTGATGGCGACCAACAGACAGGCCAATAGGGCAACCGATAGCCAACGAGATCGATAGGTTGTCATGATGTTCAACTACTGATAGGCTGCACAAAAGCCATATTAACCCTGTCAAATTAAACTTGCGATCAAAGCGCAGACCATGCTCAATATGACAGTGGTAGTCAATGGAATGAAAAATTCACGGCCGAATAATCGGAAACGCAAATCGCCGGGTAAGCGACCAAAGCCCAGTTTATTCAACCAAGGCGTGAGACCCTGTATCAGTAACAACGCCAAAAATACCACCAGCAACCAGCGAAACATCTCTAGCCTTACAAACGGTGCGATCGGTCGCCTTGCACAAAACCCCTGGGCTCCCAAGCCTGCCCCGCACCCAATGCCAGCACCTTGAACAATTCACCCATTTCATGGTCTTGGATCAGTATTTGCGCTCGCTGCCGCTCGGCCACTGAAGCATTCTCCAACAACGACAACAAGCCACTGTTGATCAAGAAATGCGCTTGGCTGGTGAAGCCCAAACAATGCAATCCTGCTTCTTGCGCGGTCAAAGCCATGGCCGTGAAATCCACATGCGCGGTGATGTCCTTGCGGCCGATGTCATGCAACGGGTCTGTGTCACTTTGGTGATCACGGTGACACATCAACGTGCCCATGTGACGTTGCGGATGGTAGAACTCGTGCGCCGCAAACCCGTAATCGATAAAGAATGCTGCACCCCGGTGCAAACGCTCGGCCAGACTGCGCATGAATGCCTGTGCTTGCAAAGGCATTTCACACAGGTAATCATGGCTCCCTTCAATATCGCACGGAGGCCGCAAATCGGTCTTTTGGTCTTGCCACACAAACGACGAAGCCTGGGCATGCCATGCGACGCCGCGTTCATGCCACCGTCCGTTGACCCGGTGCAGCAATTTGACCGGCATGGCATCCAACACCTCGTTGCCCACCACGACGGCTTGCAAGGTGTCGGGCAGCGTGTCGAGCCATTGCACTTTGTGCGCAAAATCTTGCAGGCACATGGCCTGTTGCTCGCGCAAATGGGCCGACACTTCCACAATGACATAACGCTTTACCCGGTCGCCCAAGGCTTGAAGCAACTGTTTGGCCAGCGTGCCATCGCCCGCACCAAACTCCAACACATCATGTGTATCGGTGTGTTGCAAAGCTTCTAAAACGCTGTTGGCCAAGGCCCGTCCAAAGTACGGCGACGCCACAGGGGCGGTGACAAAGTCGCTGCCGCCGGAGGGCATGCGTCCAATCGGACGCGAGCGAACGCTGTAATAACCTGCACCCGGGGCATACAAGGCCAACGCCATGAAACGATCGAATGGCAACCAACCCTTGTCGGCATGCAACCGCGCCAGTAGCAGGCGCTGCAACTCAGTCGCTAAACTCGTCGTTTGTTTGTCCATTTTTTCCATTGTCCTTCATGTCTTCTGACACACAAGTGAAAGCCATTCCCACGGTGCTGATCACAGGCGCCGGCAAACGCTTGGGCCGCGCCATTGCACTGGGTCTGGCAGATGCAGGTTGGCGGGTGGCGGTGCATTACCGCCATTCCAAAGAAGATGCATTGGCCACCACCCACGAATGCAACCAACGTTTTGCAGGTGCGCAATGCTTTGGCGCCGACTTGTCGGACGAAACCGAAACACGGCGTTTGTTGCCAGAAGTCATCACAGCCATGGGCCATGTGGATGCCGTGGTCAACAGCGCGGCAATGTTTGAACACGACAGCGCCCACGATTTCAGTTACGACATGCTGCACCAACATATGTTGGGCAACACTGCCGCCGCGATTGTGCTGGCGCAATTGCTGCACCAACATGTGGTGTTACGCCAAACCCGTGGTGTCGTGGTCAATATGTTGGATCAAAAACTGTGGAACCTCAACCCAGATTTTTTCAGCTACACCTTGAGCAAAGCCGCGCTGGAAACCGCCAACCAAATGATGGCCCGGGCGTTTGCGCCGCAGTTGCGCGTTGTCGGTGTGGCACCTGGCTTGACCTTGACCAGCCATCTGTTGAATGAAGAACAATTTGCAAAGCTGCACACCTTGTCACCCTTGGGCCAATCATCCACCCCCGACGATGTGGTGTCCAGCGTGCGTTTTGCTCTGGAAAACGCCTCCCTCACCGGAACCACCTTGTTGGTTGATGGAGGCCAACATTTGATGCCCTTTGAGCGCGATTTTTCGCTGATGTGACATGAACACCCCCTTACACGGTTTACGCACACTGTCTCTCACAGGCTTGCGCTTCAAGGCCAATTTGGGCATCTTGCCGCATGAGATTGGCGCGCCGCAGCCGATACAAGTGGATGCCGAGCTCAACCTCGGGCCGCAAGATTTGTTGCCCAGTGACGATGACATCAGCCATGTCTTAGATTACCGAAAATTCAGACACATCGTCATCAGTGAATGCACCTCGCAACATGTCAATCTGTTGGAAACCTTGATTGGCAAAGTCTCACACCGCTTGATGCAATTGCCCGGTGTGATTGGCGTGCGGGTGAAAATCGCGAAATTGGAAATTTTTGACGACTGCGAAGTCGCCATCCACATGGAGGCTGGCCAATGGTAAACACGACCGACGAACGTGAAATTCACAAATTGGAAAAACGCTTGTGCCGCCAAGTGGGTGAAGCCATTGTGCAATTCAACATGATCGAAGAAGGCGACAAGGTCATGGTGTG
>JBJTXF010000377.1:0-7167 GCA_046082145.1 Limnohabitans sp.
CGGTGGTTGAACGCCCGGAGCCGTTGCGCCCGAGAAGCGCCACGATTTCGCCACGTGCAATATCAAAGCTCACACCTTGCAGCACATGGCTTTTACCGTAATACGCATGGAGTTGGTCAATATGCAACATGGTCAATGGCCTTGCTCTGAAAGACTGCCCAGATAGGCTTCTTGAACGCGCGAATTGGCACGCACGTTGTCTGGCGTATCAAAAGCAATCACTTCACCGTAGACCAGTACCGCAATTTTGTCTGCCAAGCCAAACACCACACCCATGTCGTGTTCCACCGCCAGCAAAGTTTTACCTTGGGTAACGGTTTTGATCAGTTCAATAAAACGCTCGGTTTCACTTTTACTCATGCCTGCTGTGGGCTCATCGAGTAACACCACATCGGCACCGCCCGCCATGGTGATACCAATCTCCAAGGCGCGTTGTTCAGCATAGGTGAGATTCATGGCTAACACATCGCGTTTGTTCGCCAATTGGATACGCTCCATCCAGAGTTGAGCCAAGTCATTGGCATCTTTCAATCGGCTTAAAAATGACCAAAAGCTGTAGCGATGCCCTAAGCTCCACAGCACCGAGCAGCGCAGATTTTCAAACACATTCAGCTTGGGAAAAATATTGGTTATCTGAAAACTGCGAGACAAACCCTGGCGATTGATTTCAAAAGGCTTGAGACCATCGATGCGTTGTCCGTGTAAGTGAATCTCACCGCTGGTTGGCGCAAATCTGCCGCTGATCAAATTGAACAATGTCGATTTGCCTGCACCATTGGGACCGATGATGGCGACACGTTCACCAGCCTGAACGGTTAAATCGACCCCGCGAATGATTTGAGTTTTGCCAAATTGCTTGTGCAAATGGCGCAATACCAAGGAGGGGGTTTGATTCATGGTTTGTTTCCTGCACCCGCTAGGTCGGCTTGAACTTGGTCCCAAACCCTTATGAAACGCTTGCGTTGCCACTCAAACAATCCCAACCCTGCCAACAATAGGGTGCCTGCAATCCACCAATGGTTGACGGTATGGGTGTCTAAGGTAATGCCCGCAAACACCAACTGAGAACTCATCGCAGCATTGAGTTGCAAGTGATAAACCATTTCAATCAATGCGCTGGCACCAGCGAGCATCAATAAACCAGATA
Source organism: Limnohabitans sp. (assembly GCA_046082145.1). Classification (GTDB taxonomy): domain Bacteria; phylum Pseudomonadota; class Gammaproteobacteria; order Burkholderiales; family Burkholderiaceae_C; genus Limnohabitans. The sequence goes on from JBJTXF010000377.1 coordinate 1,148, forward strand.
GCAACAACCCGAAATAGCCACTGAGTAAGCGGCCCAGAGCGCCAGCTTTAAAAATTCGCAAGTTGACCATGATCAAGGCGGCAAGACCGCCCGGGGCGTAAACCACCATGAACAGAAAAACAAATCCCAAATAAAGCAGCCATGCCTTGGTCAATTCAGACAACAAGACAAAAGCCAAGACCATCAAAATACCACCCATTACGGGTCCAAAAAAGAAGGTTGCTCCACCCAAGAAGGTAAACAACAAGTAGGCACCAGATCGGGCCGGACCGACAACTTCTGCAGTGACAATTTCAAAATTGAGTGCACCCAAACCACCTGCGATGCCGGCGAAAAATCCGGCAATGATGAATGCACGATAACGCACCTGTTGCGTGTTGTAGCCAATAAATTCCACACGTTCGGGATTGTCACGTACAGCATTCAGGATGCGGCCCAGTGGGGTGTGCGTCAACGCGTACAGCAATATCATGCAGACAAAGGTGTACAGGGCAATCAAATAATACACTTGACGTTGCGGACCAAAAGTGATGCCCATGACCGCTTCACCCACTACGCGGTTACCTGATACCCCAGCCTCACCGCCAAAGAATTCAGAAAACATGAGTGACATGGCAAAAACCAACTCCGCCATTCCCAATGTGATCATGGAAAAAGTGGTTCCCGATTTGCGCGTGGTGACAAAGCCCAATAAAACGGCAAAGCCCACACCAGCCAAACCACCGACTAAGGGCAATAGGGAGACAGGGAAATAGAAATTACCCTGCGTCACCATATTCAGCGCATGGATGGTGAAATAACTTCCCATGCCGCTGTAAACCGCATGACCAAAACTGAGCATTCCACCTTGTCCAAGCAAGATGTTGTAAGACAGGCAAGCAATGATGGCTATGCCCATTTGCGACATCATGGTCATGGATAAATTGCTGGTGAAAACCCAAGGCGCTGAAATCAACACCAAGGCGAACAAACCCCACAGGATTTCGCTAGAAAAAAACAAAGAGGATTTACCAACTGGGTCAGACATCGCGCGTACCCAATAAGCCGCGTGGGCGAAAAATAAGAATCAACACAAGAAGTAAATAAGGCAATACAGGAGCCGCTTGAGACACCGACAATTGCAGCATGGTGTTGTGCTGAGCATCGGCGGAGAGCTTGATATTTAAGTCTGTCAGCAATTGCAGGATGGAGTAATCGACAGCCACTGCAAATGTTTGGATGATACCGATCAGTAAGGAAGCGAGGAAAGCACCGCTGAGTGAACCCATGCCTCCCACCACCACCACCACAAAGATAACAGAGCCAACCGTCGCGGCCATGGCGGGTTCGGTGATGAAAGTAAAGCCGCCGATCACACCTGCCAAGCCGGCCAAACCAGTGCCTAAGGCGAAAACAAGCATAAAGATTCGCGGCACGTTGTGCCCCAACGTTTCCACCGTTTCAGGATGGGTAAGCGCAGCTTGGATGATCAAACCAGCGCGAGTACGGGTCAGCACCCACCACAGACTTATTACCATGCCTATAGCAGTTAGCATGATAAAACCACGCGTCGCAGGAAAAGGCGAGCAAACAATGCGAACAGTGGAGTCCGTTGGAGTACAAACTTCTCCCGCTGCACCTGCCACCAATGACAAGCCTTGTGCTGAATGGTTGATCAGCGTGAACAACGGGCCTTGCAAAAAAGCAGGTGCAGTGAAATCAACCGCCACCCTGCCCCATACCAACTGCACCACTTCCAGCACCACATACGACAAACCAAAAGTGACCAGCAATTCTGAAACATGGCCCATTTTGTGAACACGCCTGAGTACTTGGCTTTCAAACAAAGCACCCGCTACACCTGTCAATAATGGGGCGACAAAAAGCGCCACCCAAAAACCCAACACTCCAGACAAGGTGTAAGCAAAATATGCTCCGAGCATGTAAAAGCTGGCATGAGCAAAGTTGAGCACGCCCATCATGCTGAAGATCAGGGTCAGTCCTGAGCTCAGCATGAACAACAACAAGCCATAACTCAAGCCGTTTAACATAGAAATCAGAAAGAATTCCATATCAGGCTCAAATGTTTGGGTGAATTGAGCGCCTGCTAGCAGACGGGTACAGCAAAAAGGTCACATCAAGGCTTTTTCATTTGGCAACTGGTAGGTGTGCTTGAAACATAAGGCTCAAACGTCTTGACGGGTGCCAATGTCATTCCGGTATTTTCTGGACTGTACGGATATTTTTTGTCAGCCTTTTGCCAAACAGTCACGAACAAAGTTTGCTGCAACTGGTGGTCGAGTTTGCGCATTTCCATGTCACCGTTAAAGCCTTTGAATTTGTAACCATGCATGGCAGCGGCAACTTTGACAGGGTCAGTGGATTTGGCTTGTGCCATGGCACCAGTTAGTAAGTCAAAAATGCTGATCATGGATCCGGTGTAAAGGTCGTCGTTGAATTTGGCCTTAAATCCGTCACGGTGCTTGGCCATGGGACCGCCCATGTTGTAGTGGGCATAGGCTACTTGGAAGACCCGACCTGCTGCGGCTTGACCCAAAGCAGTTGGTGTGCCCGTGACACCTGTGTAGTACGTAAAAAACCGTCCAGCGTATCCAGCTTCATTGGCCGCTTTGACCAACAACGCCAAGTCTGAACCCCAGTTGCCTGTGATAACTGAGTCGGCTCCAGAAGCTTTGATTTTGGCAATGTAAGGCGCGAAATCACGAACTTGCGCCAAGGGGTGAAGATCTTCGCCAACGATTTGTATGTCGGGTCGTTTGCGAGACAAAGTTTCTTTCGCATATTTGACCACTTGCTGACCATGGGAATAATTTTGGTTGAGCAGGTAAATCTTTTTGACATCAGGGATGTCTTTGATGAAAGTCGTCAAGGCTTCCATTTTCATAGAGGTATCAGCATCAAAACGGAAATGCCAGTAGCTGCATTTGTGGTTGGTCAAATCTGGGTCAACCGCAGAATGGTTCAGAAAAATGATTTCTTTGCCGGGGTTACGTTCGTTGTGCTTGTTCACAGCGTCAACCAAAGCACCCGCCACAGAGGATCCGTCACCTTGGGTGATGTAGCGCACTCCTTGGTCCATGGCCGCCTTGAGTTGGTTCAGGCTTTCCGCTGGGCTGAGTTTGTTGTCCAAGCCAATGATTTCAAATTTCACTCCAGCAGCATTGCCCTTGTTGTATTCCTCTGCAAGATACTGTAGGGTTTTGAGCTGGTTGGAACCTACGGGTGCCATCAAACCCGATAGAGGGTCGATCCAGGCGATCTTGACGGTTTCCCCTTTTTGGGCAAAAGACGCCATTGAAAAAACGCCCAATACCAAGGCGATAGCCATTTTGCGAAAAAGCATTCTTTTCTCCTCATTCATAGACGGTCAAGCCTAACGGATTTTCGGGTTGACCCTGCTAGGGTTAGCCCTAGAAACCTCAGAGTCTGTTGGGTTTCAAAGGGGCAACCGGTAGCCGGTCAGTTGTTCTCGCAATCGCGTTTTCAACATTTTTCCAGTGGCCCCCAAGGGAATGCTGTCGACGAACACCACATCATCTGGGATTTGCCATTTAGCGATTTTGCCTTGATAAAACTGCAAAAGTTGATCCCGAGTGACTGCCGATGCAGGTTTTTTCACCACCACCACGATGGGTCGCTCGTCCCATTTGGGATGCGCCATGCCGATACAAGCGGCCATGGCAACATCGGGATGAGCCATGGCGATATTTTCGACATCGATGGAACTGATCCATTCCCCGCCGGACTTGATCACATCCTTGCTGCGATCAGTGATTTGCAAAAAACCATCCGAATCCACCGTGGCAACGTCCCCGGTAGGGAACCAGCCGCTTTGCAACGGTGAAGCGCCCTCTTGCTTGAAATATTCTTTGATCACCCAGGGACCTTTGACGAGCAAATCACCATAGGCTTTGCCGTCGTGGGGTTGCTCTTTGCCTTGCTCGTCAACGATTTTGAAATCGATGCCGAATATCGCCCGCCCTTGCTTGAGACGAATCTTCATTCGATCTTGCGGCGGCAACTCCAAATGTTTGTTTTTCAAGGTACAAAGCGTTCCCAAAGGACTGAGCTCGGTCATGCCCCAGGCATGAAGCACTTCGACACCGTATTCATCGTTGAAGGCTTGGATCATGGCTGGCGGACAGGCTGAGCCACCAATCACCGTTCGCTTTAAATAGTTAAAGCGCAGGTCGCCAGACTTCAAATGCGACAACAACATCTGCCAAACGGTGGGAACCCCTGCAGCCAATGTGACTTTTTCTGACTCTAGCAATTCATACACCGACTTGCCGTCCAACGCCGCGCCCGGAAACACCAATTTCGCCCCCACCATGGCCGCGCTGAAGGGATGCCCCAAGCGTTGACATGAAACATGGGTACCACGGGCAAAACGCTGTCGCGAGCGGATAAACACATCACATCGGGCAAAGCACATGCATACGCATGTAGCAAAGTCGAGCGGTGGCTGTAAAGGGCCGCTTTGGGATTGCCCGTGGTACCGCTGGTGTAGCACATGCAGGATGCCGCGTTTTCATCCAGTGCAGGCCAAGCATACAAAGTCGATTGATGACCCACCCAGCTTTCGTAACTGACTAAATCAGAAATGCCACTGTCAAAAGGTAATTTGTCTTCATCACACAGGGCCACCCAATGCTTGACTGTGCTGCAGTCTTGGTGAATTTTTTGCACAATGGGTAAAAAACTCATGTCAAAACACAGCACAGCATCTTCAGCATGGTTCACGATCCATGTGATTTGCTCTGGGTGCAATCTTGGGTTGAGTGTGTGCAATACACGGCCGCTGCCGCTGACACCGAAATAGAGCTCTAGGTGACGATATCCGTTCCATGCCAAGGTAGCGACGCGATCGCCATGTCCAATCTCCCATTGATCCAGTGCATGGGCGACTTGACGAGAGCGTGCTGCGATCGTGGCCCAATTGCTGCGGTGTATGTCGCCTTCGACACGCCTTGACACGATTTCTGTGTCACCGTGGTGTTTTTCGGCAAACTCAATCATGTCAGATATCAACAAGTTCTGTTGCTGCATCAATCCCAGCATGTGTAATCTCCTGTGAATGGCACTGCCGTGCGCGTTGTTTCGTGTATTGTGCACAATCGCTATATGCAACAAACCTCAGCAAATCGTATTTCCATTGATTGGCATCACCCGTTTGACGCATTGGGGACTGATTTCTATTCGCCAGTCACTCCCACTGCACTCAGCGACGTACACTGGGTGTCCCGAAATTTTTCTTTGGTCAGAGAATGGGGTTGGCCTGAAGAAGCTTTGGACAACGAATGGCTGGCTGTATTGGCGGGCAATTCTGTGCCGAACGGTAGCCAACCCTGCGCCAGTGTTTACAGCGGGCACCAGTTCGGTGTCTGGGCAGGTCAGTTAGGTGACGGACGCGCTTTGTCTCTCGGTGTGATTGACACGCCCGATGGTATGCAAGAAATTCAACTCAAAGGTGCGGGCAAAACACCGTATTCGCGCATGGGAGACGGTCGCGCGGTGTTGCGCTCAAGCATTCGGGAATATTTGTGCAGTGAAGCTATGCAAGGCTTAGGCATTCCTACCACGCGCGCTTTGGCCTTGGTCGGATCGCCTGATCGTGTGTTGCGCGAAGAGTTGGAATCCACCGCCGTGGTCACAAGGGTGGCCCCCAGTTTTTTGCGCTTTGGCCATTTGCAACATTTCACTGCCAACGGACAAATCTCTCAGTTAAAACAATTGGTCGATTTTCTGATTCAAACCCAGTTCACAGAGTTGCTTCAAGTTGAACCTGGAGCATCCCGTTACACAGCCTTACTGGCTGAAGTCACCAAAAGAACGGCTTCGTTGCTGGCGAAATGGCAAGCAGTGGGTTTTTGCCATGGCGTCATGAACACAGACAACATGAGTTTGCTGGGCTTGACCATCGATTACGGCCCCTTTCAATATTTAGACGGTTTTGACCCCGCACATATTTGCAACCATTCTGACCATCAAGGCCGTTATGCCTATGTCAGACAACCGCA
>JBJTXF010000378.1:0-4235 GCA_046082145.1 Limnohabitans sp.
AGGAGTTAACCATGAGTGATGAAGCAAAAAATCGTGTCCAACGAAACAAACGCCTGATTTTTGATGCCGAGGCTTACGTGCAGTTCAATACTGCGCAAATCCAAGCCACGCGCAGTCGCGTTGAAGAAAACATCACCGACGTGATGCAGGCTTACACCATTGCAGCCGCTGGCAACCGTGAACTGATCATGCGCTCAGCCGAAGAGGTATACCGCAACCGCGTGTTCATGCTTGAAAACCTAAAGCCCACTTCAGAAGTGGAAGAAATTTTCCAGCGTTCCATGATCAACAGAACACGTATTGAAATGCTCAACGATCGCAGCAAGATGAACCGTGAAATGCTCAAAGCCTCTGAAGACTTGTTGCAAGCTATCAAAGGTGTACAGCAGGTTGCCAAGGCATTTTTGGATATTTGCGAAAAAATGACCGAGCATGTGGATGAAGTTGCCGACGAGAACGCCAAATTGTTCGATGGCGAATTGGTGGCCAAAATGCATGCCGCCAGCCCGGTCAACAATGAAGCTCGCGTTTTGGAAAACTACGACATGGTCAACATGATTCGTGAAAATGCTGTGGGCAACCGCAAAACTATCGTCGCTTTGAACGACGCAAGTGGTGAACTCTCCGATGCCCTGGGTGATTTGCAAGAAGAAGCCAATAACCAACGCGACACCATGATTGCATTGCGCGAAAAAATCGATGCCAACCAACGGCGCGTGGCTGACGAGGTGTTCAAGCTCTAAGGCTCCACCTTGTGTACCCCAGAAGCAATCATTCGTGGTTGCTTCTTTTTTTTCCTATTGACCTGTTGATCAAACATGCGACCTCCCATACGCCAAGTTGTGATGGAAATCCTGGATGGATCGCCCAACTACAAAGCCAGCAGGTACGTGGAATGGATCATCACGGTCGTGGTTTTGGCCAACTGCGCTGCGGTGATTTTTGATTCAATTCCTTCGGTCCATCTGGCTTATAAAGATTTTTTTCACGCTTTTGAATTTTGGAGTGTGATGTTTTTCACGCTGGAATATGTTTTACGGGTTTGGTCATTAGGGGCAAAATTCACTGACAGCGCTTGGCGGGGTCGTCGTCAGTACATCTTCAGTCCTTTTGGGCTGGTAGATTTTTTTGCCACCATGCCTTTTTATCTGCATATCTTTTTTCCAACATTGGATCTGCGAATTTTGCGGGTGCTTCGTTTGTTGCGCGTGCTCAAACTCTCCAAATACAACACCGCCTTACAAGATTTGTTTCATGCGGTTTACTCAGAGCGCAAGGCGTTTGGTTCAGCGGTTTTCTTGTTGTTGATCGCAACCATCGTCTCAGCTTCTTTGATGCATTTTGCGGAAGGCCACACTCAGCCTGAGTTTTTTGGCACGATTCCGCATTCGATTTACTGGGCCATAGTGACCATCACAGCGGGCTATGGAAATGTGGAGCCTGTCACCAAGTTGGGAGAAATCATCGCCTTGGTCAGTGGGTTTTTGGGTGTTTGTATGGCCGCCATCATGACCGGCATCGTGGCCTCTGCTTTTTCCAACCAAGTAGCACGCAAAAAAGCAGCTTTCGAAGCGCAATTGCGTGAAGTATTCAAAGATGGGCAAATGAGCGAAGAAGAACAAGCAGCGCTCAAACGCTTGCAATTGCAATACCGCTTCACTGATTTACAAGTCGAGGCCATGCTGCAAAGGGCGAAAAGCAAAACTGCTGGGGGACGTTCGTGACCACGGCTTACAAAAAACTCCAGCGCCGTACTTTTGAAATTCTTGATGGCGAGGTGGTCAGCCGCGCCAGTGTTTGGTGCGAATATTTCATCGCCGCTTTGGTGGTTTTGAATGTGATTGTGATTATTTTGGAATCGGTTCCCGAAATACACACCGCTTACGCTAGTCAACTGCATGCCTTCGATCTTTTCAGTGTGCTTATTTTTTCAATTGAATATGTGCTTAGGGTTTGGTCTGCTGGCGTGAAATACCCACCCAACACACCCGGAAAAAACGGTCGCAGAGAATATGTATTCAGCTTTTATGGCTTGATTGATTTTTTCAGCACCATACCGTTTTACCTGCAACTGCTGTTTCCTGGCGCAGATCTGCGTGTTTTGCGCATGTTCAGATTGTTGAGGATTTTCAAACTCTCCCGCTATAACTCGGCGTTTGATGACATGATTGCAGCGGTCAAATCTGAACGCGACTCTTTTTCGTCAGCCATCTTTTTGATGTTCATTGCGAGTTTGCTGTTTTCGTCCATGATCTACATCATTGAAGGCCACGCACAACCCGATGTGTTTCCCTCCATACCTGCCGCTATGCATTGGTTTTTTATCACCATCATCTCGGGCTGGGGCAATATTGAACCCATCACTTTCGTCGGTTCGGTGCTGGTCATATTCACCCAAGTCTTGTCTATTGCCTTGGCGGCGATCTTGACCGGTGTGGTAGCGACCGCTTATACCGCCCAAGTTGAACGCCGTGAGGCGCTGTATGAAATGGAATTGCGCGATATTTTGGCCGATGGTGTCGTCACCGAAGAGGAACAAGAACGCCTGAAATCCATGCAGGCTAAATTTGGCATGTCAGACGCCCAAGTAGAAGCATTGATTGAACAAATGGATGAAGAAAAGAGACTGGCACAAAACCAAACAGGCTCCAACTAACCATGCAAAAAATCATACGCCGCAGTACGGACTATTTCCTGATCATTCTTGGCCCGCTTTGGGTGGCTGTGGCCATGTATGCCTTGGCCAAAGGTGAGTCTTGGGCCTTGTCCTGGAACCAAGCACTCTTTCAACATAACCCATACTGGCTGTTGTTGGTCATGCCTTTGGGGTTTGCCTTGATCCGCTACAGCACCATGAAGTTGGCGCCTCAAGCGGGGGGGAGCGGTATCCCACAAGTGATGGCTGTCATTCATGTAGGACGCGTGCGTTCTATGTTGAAAACCTTTGTCTCGCCGCTACAAGCCTTGTACAAAATGGTACTGGTCATTCTGGGCATGCTGTGCGGTGCTTCGATTGGTCGCGAAGGCCCTGCCGTGCAAATAGGCGCGGCTTTCATGACAGGTTGGAGCATGAATGCTGTACGTCGTGTTCGAATCGATCCGCGAACCTTGGCCATCATCGGTGGCGCTGCTGGTTTGGCTTCAGCTTTCACGACTCCACTGGCTGGTGCCATGTACGCTTTTGAGGAATTGGGGGCTCGCCGCTATTTCAGACACCGTGGGTTTGCTGTCCTTTGTATTGTGTTGTCGGCTTGGGCCAGCTACCGTTTTTTTGATGGATATTCGCCCTTGGCATTGAACGTGCCGGTGCCCAGTCTCCCGACCTTTGGGCTATTGGTGGCTGAATGTATTTTTTGTGGTCTATTGGCCGGCGCCATGACATGGGTCATGGCGATAGGTCTTCCCAAATGGTTGCCAACCACAAAAACTCCCCTGCAAGCGGCTGTGCTCGCTGGCACTTTTGGTTTGGTATTGGCTGTATTTGCGATTGCATGCAATGGATTGACCTTGGGCAGTGGTAACATCATTGCGTATGAAATGCTGAATTTGGCCCCCGCTTATGCGCAACTCGAGGGCTTTGGTTTTATGAAATGGATATCCACGACCTTGAGTTTTGCCACTGGCATTCCCGGCGGGATTCTGGCACCCTCGCTATCGATTGGTGCGGGCTTGGGACAGGACTTGTCTTTGTTTTTTGGCGATGGCAATGACCGTGTATTTTTGATCGCTGCCGGCATGGCTGCTTTTTTGGCTGGTGTTATTCAAGCCCCGTTGACCGCCACGTTGGTGGTGGTGGAAATGACTGGCATGTATGACCATATCTTGGCCATGCTAGTCATGAGTTTCCTGGCCAACTGGTCTGCGCGGCTGTTGTGCCCTGTTAGCATGTATGAAATCTTGATGATGCGACTGATTCCAGGCGCAAACCCCTTGCCCACCAAAGCCAAATAGTATTTTCTTTAGAAAGGATTTCACCATGTCAATCAATTGGCGAGAAGAATTGCAACACCCCACCACAAGCCTAGGCAAACGATATTTAACGCTTTTGCTCATCACCATCGTGGCGTCGGTGGTTTTTTTGTTTTTAAGTTTGGAGCTGCCCAAAGCTTTTCACTACACCCAGACATGGGTAATGTGGGTGGAAATGTTTTTTTTGGTGGTGTTCTCCATTGATTTCTTGCTGCGATTAGCGACCCAGCCGCTGACAGACGCCAAAAGTTTTTTGCTGATGGTGT
>JBJTXF010000379.1:0-2594 GCA_046082145.1 Limnohabitans sp.
GCGCAGCACCTATAAGGGGCAGCATGTCTGGAGTGCAGGGACGCGACCCTAGCCACGGTTGGGTATCCATACGCTCTCCCAAATGCGTCAATGACCGCAGCACAGGCTCGATTCTTTTTAACTGAACGGGTGTTGGAGGCGCGTCGCGCAAAGCAAATTCCGCACCCGTTGTCACGCGCAGACCTTGCTTCATAGGTGCGATGGCGTAGCCGTTTTCAACATCCACAATGGTGTGTATCAGAGTTGTTGTTGCTGTCTGAAAGTGCATGTGATATCCGCGCTTGCGGCCCATGGGCAAGGAGATTCCGAGTTGGCGAGCCAAGTCCTCACCCCAAGGCCCGAGCGCAATAACAGCGTGAGGCGCTTTGATGCGACCCAATGCGGTTTGCACAGACCACTCAGACGCATCTACCTGCAATGTCAAGGCATCCCCTTGCACAAACTTTCCGCCTCGGCTCTCAAACAATCGCAAATAAGCAAGTGACAATGCTTGTGGGTCTTGGATTTGACGGGCGTCAGGATAATGAACTCCACCGATCAATCCAGATTTCAGTGCAGGCTCTTTGGCCATTAGTTGTGGTGCAGTCAAGTCGATGGCGTTAACACCATAAGTTCGGCTTAAGACTGCCATGCGATGATTTTCTTGGGCACTTTTCTCCGTTCGAAACACCTTGATCCAACCATGCTCGTTGACCAATTGCTGTGCTGTAGCGGCTTCGATCAGCGGTTGATGTTCACTCCAACTGTGCTCGATCAAGGGCAAGGCACCAGCAATCGCTTTGGGATAGAGTTTTGGCGAAGAATGTAGCCAATAACGCCACATCCATGGCAGTAAATAAGGCAAAGCTCGCAAGTGGTAATTGGCAGCGACACGTCGACCAAACGCATAGGCAAGCAAGGTTTTTATGTCTCGCGGAAATGCATATGGAAACACTGTGCTGCGCTCAATCAAGCCGGCATTGCCAAAACTTGTGGCTGCTCCCGGTTCACCACGATCAACCAAGATCACGTGTCGGCCTTGTTCCTGCAACTTAAGTCCCAGAGCCAATCCCACAATTCCTGCGCCTAGAACCAAAACATCAAATGATTTATTGGGCATGGACAAGATTATTCAACTTTTGCTATGCACATGCACAAACGGCAAGTCAACACTGCCCTTGAAGAACTTGAAACGGGCATAAACAACCTATGTCCCATTTTATTGATTGCAGATGTGAACTGGAGTCGAAAGAAATTACACGGTGTTACTCTAAAAAATGCAAATATGCTTTATTGATGCAGACAGATCATGAAATGGATTAATTTTCAATCGATAAACCAGTCAATTGTTTAAGCTCTGCAAGTGTCAAATCCGCCACCACCTCCTTCAACGCTTGGGTCTGATAGCGCATGGAGCGAACTTCGTCACTGGTGGCCGCCCGTGCCGTATCCACAGCCAAGCGTTTCTTGCCCGCTTCTAGAAACTCCTTGCTCCAGCAGTAGTAAAGCCCCTGCGCAATACCCTCCTTACGGCACAACTCAGCAATGCTGTCCTCACCCCGCAAGCCGCTCAGAACAATACGGGTCTTATCCTCGGTTGAGTAATGCCGCCTAGTGACTCTTCTTATGTCTTTGACCACCTGCTCAGCAGAGGCCTTGGGTGGATTGGATTTCATGTTCATCTTCACTCCTTGGGTTGAAAGATGGACCAAAACACTCCTTTAATCAAGTACCCCTATTTGTCTCACACATGCTGGTGTCGGACAGTCATGACCTACTTTGATAACCATCTTTTAGCTACGTTTGAACACCGACAAAGTCACATATTCAGCTAGAGTGGTGTGAATTGGTGAAACAAATTCTTATGCTGTGGTCGTATGCTGCAAAACACTGCGAAATTATTTATTTTCCTATTGAGGTTTTATTTATGTATATGGTCAATACCATCCATCGCTCATGTGGATGAAAATGTATTACTTGCAATTAGTCAACCAGGCGTGATCATATTGATGCGCCATTCAGAAACAGATCAGGGTTTTGGTGATCCGCCAGGCTTTCAAATTGATGACTGCAAGACACAACGCAACCTCTCGAAAAAAGGTATTGCGCAAGCTTATAGATTTGGTCGATGGCTTGAACAAAAGAACCTTCGCCCCAATAAAGTGCGCTCCAGCCAATGGTGCCGATGTGTTGATACAGCCAATGCTGCTTTTGGAAACCGAATAAAAACGATAACTTGGTCAGCTCTTAATTCGTTCTTTCAAGGGCATGGGAATCTATCGGCTCAGCTGAATGAAGCACATGACAAAGCATTAGAGATTACAACAGCTTTTGAGGTTTGGGTAACACACCAAGTGGTAATTTCCGCGCTCACGGATAGTAACTTGGCAACGGGTGAATTTGTGGTTGTCAAACCCCAATCAGATGGCATATGGAGGGTATTGGGCCGTGGTAGGGTGAACTGAACTCCCTACCGAACTTAAATTGGACTGACCTGGCGAGTGCCCTCAGTCAAAGCGCGTTAGCTGTTATGGGTTGAAAAACGGTTTGATTTCTGTGCACGACACCATCTTCTCTTAGTACAAGCCATCCAAAAAACACGGCTCGTTTCACAT
>JBJTXF010000380.1:0-9118 GCA_046082145.1 Limnohabitans sp.
TCTTCTTTTTCCACCTGAATCAGCAGCTCTTGGCCTTCGCGAATCACGTCTTGGATGCGCGCTTGTGATGCCGACACATTGTTGGAGAAATATTGCTTGGAGATTTCTTTGAAGGGCAAAAAACCGTGGCGTTCTTCGCCATAGTCGACAAAGCAGGCTTCCAAAGATGGCTCAACCCGGGTGACCACGGCTTTGTAAATATTGCCTTTGCGCTGTTCGCGGCCGTCAATTTCGATTTCGTAGTCTAGCAGTTTTTGCCCGTCGACAATGGCCAGGCGACGCTCTTCAGCTTGCGTGGCGTTGATAAGCATCCGTTTCATGATGCGTTCCTTTTCATGCGTTACAACACAGGTCCTTCGCGGACCAACGATGCCGTGGGCCTATGCAGGTAACGGGAAAAGAAATACCGGGCAGCCTCGCACTGTCCCCGTCGCTCAAAGGCGATGTCGGGCGGCAGGCGGGTGGATGCGAGCGAGTTGAAGTCGAACGGGCAGGGCAAAAGGTGTCAGCGGGTTCCAGGTGGTACCTGTTGAGAGGGTGCGAAAAATGCGCAAAGGCGCTGGCGGCAAAAGCCAGAGCATCCACATTTTGAAGAGCACCCAAATCAGGTTCATGTGTTTCGTCAATCTCACTGTGTTCCTTGCAGGCTCACAACACACCTGCAATGGGGGTATTTCGTTTCAGCGTTTTCCAAGGCATGGGCTTGTGCGTGACCACAGCGCAGACCGCAATAGCGCGGTAAGACTTGCGGCGGCCACATCGGGCATCGACCTCTCAGTGCAGGCAAGACATGCTCTAATCTCTTATTCAAATCAAGCACTTAGAACCAAACACTGGTGAAGCCGATTATAGACACACCTCCATCAGTCGCGGCAGCGGTAGTCAAGACCTTGTTGGTCGATGAAGAATCCGCTGGTCAGCGCTTGGACAACTATTTGTTGCGCCATTTAAAAGGCGTGCCCAAAACCCATGTCTATCGCATCATCCGCACCGGTGAAGTGCGTATCAACAAGGGGCGTGTGAATGCCGACACCCGGGTGCAAACTGGCGATTTGGTGCGCATTCCGCCGTTGCGGGTGGCGGCGCAAAACCCGGCAGGGTCTGTGGCGCCAAGCCGCGAATTTCCGGTTTTGATGGAAGATGAGTACTTCATGGCCATCGACAAACCTGACGGAGTGGCGGTGCATGGTGGTAGCGGCGTGAGTTTTGGCGTGATTGAGCAATTGCGGCAAGCACGTCCCGGCGCGCGCATGTTGGAATTGGTGCACCGACTGGACCGCGACACATCGGGCGTGTTGCTGGTGGCCAAAAAACGCAGTGCGCTCACTCGTTTGCAAGACCAGTTCCGCGATCGCGAAACCGGGAAAACCTATCTGGCCATGGTCAAGGGCCAATGGCCATCAAACAAAAAAGTGATTGACTTGCCTCTACAGCGTTATCTGGTGGCCAACGGCACCGGCGAAGGCGAGCGGCGGGTGCGGATTGCCGCCAAAGACGACGCCAACGCTCAGCGAGCCATCACCTTGGTGCGGGTCTCTCGGCTGGTTGGCGACTACAGCTTGCTGGAAGTCACCATTAAAACCGGGCGCACCCACCAAATTCGGGTGCACTTGGCCAGCCAAGGCTATCCCATCATCGGCGACGACAAATACGGCGACTTTGATTTGAACAAACGGCTGGCATCACAAGGCATCAAACGCATGTTTCTTCATGCTTGGCGGTTACAGTTCGTGCATCCCCAGACTGGGCGCAGCGAAACCGTTGAGGCTGGCTTGCCACAGGAACTCCAACTCTTCATTGACCATGTCCAACCCCCCGCGCCCACGCCGATTTGATTTGATCGCTTTTGACTGGGACGGCACGCTCTACGACTCCACCCGCATCATTGTTCGATGTATTCAAGCGGCGGTTGTCGATGTCGGCGGGCAGCGCCCCAGCGATGAGCAAGCCGCCTATGTGATTGGCATGGCGTTGATGCCTGCGCTGGCCCATGCTGCACCGGATGTACCCAAAGACAAGTACCCCCAGCTGGGCGAACGCTATCGGCACCACTACGCCAAGCACCACCATGATTTGTCGTTGTTCGAAGGCATTTTGCCGATGTTGCAAGCCTTGCGCGATAAGCAATACATCCTCACCGTGGCCACCGGCAAAAGCCGCGCAGGTTTGGATGATGCCTTGCAGCAGGTCGAATTGCGTGGCATGTTTGATGGATCACGCACTGCCGACGAAACCGCTGGCAAACCCCATCCTCGCATGCTGCACGAATTGATGGCCGAATTCGGTGCGTCCCCAGAGCGCACCCTGATGATTGGTGACACCACCCACGATCTGGAGATGGCGCATAAGGCCGGGTGTGCCAGCGTGGCGGTGAGTTACGGGGCACACGGCACCTCTGACTTCGGCCGCTGGCAACCACTGGCTGTGGCGCACACCGTGACCGATTTGCACGATTGGCTGAGCGAGCATGGATGATCAATCCATTCTTTTGTGTCGCAGCGAGGACCTGCAAGACAGTGGCTTGGCCGTGCCTTTTGATGTGGTGTACGCGGGTCAAACCTGCCGGGCTTTTGCCGTGCGTTTTGAGGGCCAAGTGCAGGCCTACTTGAACCGCTGTACCCATGTGGCCATGGAAATGGATTTTCAGCCAGACCGGTTTTTTGACTCCGAGGGACGTTGGTTGCTTTGCGCCACCCATGGTGCCACTTATTCCCCGCAAACCGGCGAATGTGTGGGCGGGCCTTGTCGGGGCGGTCTGGTGAAAATTAACCTGAGTGAAAGCCAGGGCGTGGTGCACTGGCATACTGCTTACAACCTCAAGCCTTTGGAATTTTGAACATGCAAGAAGAACAGACACCGCACGCACAAGACTCGGGCAAGGTCTCAACGCCCTCTGAAACCTCTGCTGGTTCACCTGTTGCCAGTGCACCTGCGGCTGAAAAAAACCACCCTTGGGAGCGCGAAACCTTGGAGCGCTTGGTCATGGCACAAATCCATGAACAGCGTGCTTCACGTCGCTGGCGTATTGGTTTTCGCATGTTTTGGATAGTCCTGCTCTTGGGAGCGATGTGGTTTTCTTTTTACCATGGCAGAAATGCGGCCAACACGCCCAACCCGACTGCACACACAGCGTTGATCGAAATCAAAGGCGAAATCGATACCGATGCCAACGCGAATGCCGAATGGATCATCGACTCCATGCGCCTGGCTTTCGAGGACGAGGGTTCGCTGGCGGTGGTGCTGCGCATCAATTCGCCAGGGGGCAGTCCCGTGCAAGCCGGCATGATCAACGACGAAATCAAGCGTTTGAAAGCACTGCACCAAAAGCCTGTGTATGTGGTGGTTGAAGAAACCTGCGCCTCTGCGGCCTACTACATCGCGGCAGCCTCCGACAAAATTTACGTGGACAAAGCCAGCATTGTTGGCAGCATCGGCGTGCTGATGGATGGTTTTGGTTTCACCGGATTGATGGACAAAGTGGGGGTCGAGCGGCGGTTGGTGACTGCGGGTGAAAACAAAGGGTTTTTAGACCCGTTCAGCAACCCCACCGAAACCCAAAAAACCCATGCCCAATCATTGCTGGATCAAATCCATAAGCAATTCATTGCCGTGGTGCGTGAAGGACGTGGTGATCGGTTGAAAGAAACGCCTGACCTATTCAGTGGCCTGTTTTGGAGCGGCCAGCAGGCCATTGAACTGGGACTGGCCGATGGTTATGGCACCTTGGACACCGTGGCGCGTGATGTGGTCAAAGCAGAGGACATCGTCGACTACACCCGCCAAGACAACGTGGCGGAACGTTTGGCCAAGCGCTTTGGTGCCGCCATGGGTGAAGCCATGGTCAAAACCTCACTGCATTGGATGCCGCACATTCGTTGAGAGGCGCTTAAGGGCCAAAGGCAAATACCACCGGTGTGTGCTTGTCGAGTTGGCTGGGGCTTTTGCGCCAATCAGCCACGCGCTTGCTGGTGGTTTGCATGTTCGGCAAACTCAAGTTAATGCTGCGACATAAGCGTGTGTTGGCTTGTAAGTGGCCCAGCAAGGCCAACCACAGCGCCTGGTTGCGATAGGGCGTTTCAATACATATTTGTGTTTCGCCTGTTTTTAACGCATGTTTTTCGAGCAATTGAATGCGCTGGACCCGTTCTGAAGAGTCTTGCGGCAAATAACCCACGAATGCAAATTGCTGACCGTTCAAGCCACTCGCTGACAAGGCCAGCAACAAAGACGAGGGCCCCACCAACGGGATGACTTCAATGCCCGCGTCATGCGCTGCACGCACCAGGGAAGAGCCTGGATCGGCCACTGCAGGCATACCCGCCTCGCTCACCAGGCCCATGTCATGGCCTGCCAACGCATCTGCCAGCAAGCCGCTGGTGTCAACACCGGCCGCAAGGTCACCTTTTTTGTGAACCTGTCTGGGTAATTCCACCAACTGTTGAGATTGCAAAGGGGTTGAGAGTGGGCATACCGCATCGATGCGTTTGAGCAAAGCACGCGCAGATTTCGCGTTCTCGCACACCCAGTGCGACAACCGGGCGGCCACTTGCAAGGTGTGCATTGGCATGACATGCGACAGCGGCACTTGCGTCTCGCACATGAAATCCAGCGGCGCTGGCACCAAAAACAAACGCCCCAATTGACGGGTGTCGGTTGGCATTGTGATCAGTCCAGCAAAGGCACACCTGCCGCACGAAGCAAACGACAGGTATGTATCAAAGGTAAACCCACCAAAGCGCTGGGATCTTCGTTGTCAATGCTCTCCAGTAACGCGATGCCGAGTCCTTCGCTCTTGGCGCTTCCAGCGCAGTCATAAGGTTGTTCAGCCAGCAAATAGTTTTCGATGGCTTGGTCACTCAAACGCCTGAAGCGCACCTTGACTGGCGACAATGCCTGATTGGCAAAACCTGTCTCTTCACACACCACGGCCACAGCGGTTTGGAACACCACGGTACGGCCCTGCATGCGTTGCAATTGGTGAACAGCCCGTGCATGTGACCCGGGCTTGCCCAGCGGTTCACCGTCCAAATCGGCCACTTGGTCCGAACCGATCACCACTGCATGCGGGTGTTGTGCAGCCACTGCACGCGCTTTGGCCATGGCCAGTCGCTGCGCCAAAGCTTGCGGGCTCTCTGCTGCCAATGGGGTTTCATCAACCTGTGGGGCGACCACATCAAACGGTAAGCGCAACCGCTGTAGCAACTCGCGTCGGTAGACCGAGGTGGAACCCAAGATCAGGAGACGTTGAAGATTAGCCAAGCTCATGCAACCCATTCTCTTACACTGCCCAACATGACGACCAATTGGAATACCAGTGCCTTGGACATGCCGCGATTTATCGAATCGGCCGCGACATGCCACTGGCAAACTGCCCTGGTCAACTTGCCTCGTGTTCAGGCCTTGTGCGAAAGCGATTTGGCGGTTGACCCTGATTTGGTTTGCGATTGGTCGCTGGTGGGTGAGTCGCGTGGCAACGGGCCCAGAGCACAAAACTGGCTGTATCTGCAAGCTAAGTTGTCTTTGACGCAGCGCTGCCAGCGTTGCTTAGAACCCATGGCGGTGCCTTTGGCAGTCGATCGCTGGTTCCGTTTTGTGGCAGACGAGGCCACGGCTTTGGCCGAAGATGATGCTTGTGAAGAGGATTTGCTGGCTATGTCCAGTGAATTCGATGCCTTGAACCTATTGGAGGACGAACTTTTGCTGGCCGTGCCGCTGATCATCCGTCACGGCAGTTGCCAACCGCCACCCAGTAAAGCGCTGGGCGACGACTTAGCGCATCCTTTTGCGGCGCTGGCGGACCTAAAGCTGCCCAAACCTTGAATCCGGGCACGCATAACGCTTAAGGCTATAATCTAAGACTCTTTGACCTAGGGGTCACGCCGCCTATTTGGTCATCCGTTTGAACCAACGATATTCAGGAGCCTGTCATGGCTGTTCAACAAAATAAAAAATCGCCTTCCAAAAGAGGCATGCACCGTTCGCACAATGCGTTGAACGCACCGGGTCTCGGGGTTGAACCCACCACTGGCGAGGTGCATTTGCGCCACCATATCAGCCCGACCGGTTTTTACCGCGGAAGAAAAGTGCTGAAAACCAAGTCTGAAGCCTGACATTGCTTCACCATCTAGGCCCGTCACAGTGCATCTGTCGCGGGCTTTTTGCTTGATGGCACCCTTGTTTTGATCCCTAAAGAGCTGCAATGGTGACCCTGGCCGTTGACTGTATGGGTGGAGACCACGGTCCCAAGGTGACCTTGCCAGCCTGCCGATTATTTTTAGACCGCAATCCCGACGCAACACTCTTGCTGGTGGGTTTGGCCCATACCCAATCTCAGTTTTTGCATCCCCGCGCCCAATGGGTTTTGGCCAGCGAAGTCGTTGAAATGGACGACCCGGTGGAAGTGGCTTTGCGACGTAAAAAAGATTCCTCTATGCGCGTGGCCATCGAGCAAGTTCGCGACGGGCATGCCGATGCCGCCGTATCAGCAGGGAATACCGGTGCATTGATGGCGATTGCCCGCTATGTGCTCAAAACCTTGGACGGCATCGACCGTCCTGCCATTGCCGGACAAATGCCCAACGCCAAAGGCGGCGGTACCACCATACTCGATTTGGGTGCCAATGTCGACTCCACACCTGAGCATTTGCTGCAGTTTGCGTTGATGGGTTCGGCGTTGGTGTCGGTATTGACAGGTATCGCAAAGCCAAGCGTCGGCTTGTTGAATATTGGCGAAGAAGCCATCAAAGGTAACGAAAACATCAAAAAAACCAGTGAATTGCTGCGATCTGCTGCTAAATCCGGTGATTTGAATTTTTACGGCAATGTCGAGGGCAATGATATTTTTAAGGGCACCACGGACATCGTGGTCTGCGACGGGTTTGTGGGTAATGTGGCGCTCAAAGCCAGCGAAGGGCTGGCAGCCATGATTTCTGAGTTTTTGAAAAAGAGCTTTTCTCGCAACTTATACTCTTTAATTGCAGGCATCATTGCTTATCCAGTGCTATCTGGTTTTAAAAAGCTCGTGGATCACCGGCGCCACAATGGCGCGGCTTTGTTGGGTTTGCAGGGTTTGGTTTTCAAAAGCCACGGCTCGGCAGACGAATTGGCGTTTTTGACCGCTTTACAGCGCGCGTATGATGCAGCCGACCATGATTTGCTGGCGCGTGTGCGGTCCCAATTGGCCCACGCAGCCCCTTTGCTGGCGGCCTCGCCGTCCTTGACACAGACCACAGACCCTGCATGAGCTTGTATTCCCGCATTGTTGGCACCGGCAGTTACCTGCCCCCGCGCCGGCTGAGCAACGCCGAATTGGTGGCTGATTTGGCCGCCAAAGGCGTGGAAAGTTCTGACGAATGGATTGTTGAGCGCACCGGCATTCGCGCCCGGCATTTCGCGGCCGACGGTGTGTTCAGCAGCGATTTGGCTTTCGAAGCCTGCAAGCACGCGTTGTCGGCTGCGCAATTGGGCCCCCAGGACATCGACTTGGTGATCGTGGCCACCTCCACGCCTGACATGGTGTTTCCTTCAACCGCTTGTATCTTGCAACACAAGCTGGCGCAACTCAGTCCTGCGGCAGCGGTTATCGCGGGTTCACCGGCTTTTGATGTGCAAGCGGTTTGCGCCGGATTCATTTACGCCTTGAGCGTTGCCGATGCCATGTTGCGGGCGGGTAACGCCAAGCGTGCCTTGGTGGTGGGTGCCGAAGTGTTCTCACGCTTGCTCGACTTCAACGACCGCACCACTTGTGTGCTGTTTGGAGACGGTGCGGGCGCGGTGGTGCTGGAAGCCTCGGACGAGCCCGGCATTTTGGCCACAGACATCCATGCCGACGGCAAGCACGTGGGTTTGTTGTGCGTGCCCGGGCATGTGCAAGGCGGTGCAATTTTGGGCGACCCGGTGCTGAAAATGGACGGGCAAGGCGTGTTCAAACTGGCGGTGGGCGTGCTGGAAGACACAGCCCGTGCGGTGTTGGCAAAGGCGGGGTTGCAAGACAGCGAGCTGGATTGGCTGGTACCCCACCAAGCCAACATCCGCATCATCCAAAGCACGGCGAAAAAATTGAAATTACCCATGGAAAAAGTGCTGTTGACCGTTGCGGAACACGGCAATACCTCTGCCGCTTCCATTCCGCTGGCCTTGGACAAAGGGGTTCGTGCGGGTCAGATCAAGCCCGGTCAAACGGTCATGCTCGAAGGCGTAGGCGGTGGTTTCGCCTGGGGCTCGGTTCTTTTGCGCTACTGACACACCACCATGACAACATTTGCTTTTGTGTTTCCCGGACAAGGCTCGCAGTCAGTGGGCATGCTCGACGCGTGGAACGACCACCCGACGGTGGAAGCCACCTTAGAAGAAGCCAGCGAGGCATTGGGAGAAGACCTGGGTCAACTGATCCACGAGGGCCCTAAAGAAACGTTGGCGCTCACCACCAATACCCAACCCGTCATGCTGGTGGCTGCCGTGGCTGCCTACCGTGTGTGGCTGGCTGAAGGCGGCGCACCTCCTTCGTTTGTGGCAGGACATTCCCTAGGCGAATATTCGGCATTGGTGGCCAGTGAGGTACTCAGCTTGACGCAAGCCGTGCCCTTGGTGCGATTGCGCGCCCAAGCCATGCAAGACGCGGTGGCTGTTGGTGCCGGCGCCATGGCCGCTGTGCTGGGTTTACAAGCGGCCCAGGTGGTGGCTATCTGTGCACAAGCCCAAGCCGAATTTGCGGCTGACAGCGGTGAGATAGTGCAAGCCGCCAATTTCAACGACCCCGGACAAATCGTCATTTCAGGCAGCAAACAAGCGGTTGAAAAAGCCTGTGACCTGCTCAAGGCCGCCGGTGCCAAGCGCACCTTGCCTTTACCGGTTTCTGCGCCTTTTCATTGCGCCATGATGGAGCCTGCGGCGCAGCGCTTGCGCCAACATCTACAAGGCTTGACTTTGGGCACCCCCAAAATTCCCGTGATCAACAACATCGATGTCACCGAAGAAACCGACCCCGAGCGCATACGTGACGCACTTTTCAGACAAGCGTTTGGCCCGGTTCGGTGGGTAGAAACCATTCAACGCATGCAAGAACGCGGCGTCAGCCATGTCGTGGAATGCGGCCCCAGCAAAGTATTGACCGGCATGG
>JBJTXF010000381.1:0-3569 GCA_046082145.1 Limnohabitans sp.
TGGGACGTTAGCTCAGTTGGTAGAGCAGCGGACTTTTAATCCGTTGGTCACAAGTTCGAATCTTGTACGTCCTACCACCTATATTAAAAAAGTCAATTCATGCTGAGCGGGTTATTATTTTGTCAGTGCATTTCTTTCCAACTGCTCTGCCAACATCAGCCATCTACCCTCCAGCAATGGTAACTCAGCATCTATGCGCTTTAGAGCTTTTCCGTTTTTCGCTAAATCAGCTACAGACAGGCAGTTATCTGCCATTTGTGCATGTATTGCGTCACGCTGGTTTTCCATGAAATGAATTTTTGCTTCTACCTCAGCCAATTCTTTTTGTAGTTTTTTCAAAATTGGCATTCCAGATTGAATTGTCGGCAATTCGCCTGCAGATTTGTCTTGAGATAGAACCGCTGGGGAAGGTGAGTACACCGCTAATTCTTTTAGTCGCTTGGCCTCGTCCCATAAAAATCTCTGGTAATCGTCCAAATCTCCGTCAAAAGAGGAAATACTGCCACGGTTGACCATCCAAAACTCGTCACACACAGTACGCAATAACGCTCGGTCATGACTGACCAACATCACGGTGCCTTCAAATTCGTTCAGTGCCACTGACAATGCCTCGCGAGTAGCAAGGTCCAAATGGTTGGTTGGTTCGTCCAGCAGCAGCAAGTTAGGCCTTTGCCAGACCAACATACACAATACCAACCGTGCCTTTTCACCACCGCTCATGCTGCCCACAGTTTGCTTGACCATATCACCGCTGAAATTGAATTGACCAAGAAAACTCCGCAAATCTTGCTCACGCGTCGCTTGACCGTTGAGTAAATGGTTTTGAGTAAAGCGCTTGGACAAAGTAATCATGTGCTCAAGCGGTGTTTCTGATGGATGTAGCACATCCAATTCTTGCTGAGCAAAATAGCCGATGTTCAGTCCTTTCCCTTCAATGATTTCCCCTGCTACCGCTTGAAGACAGCGCGCAATGGTTTTGACGATCGTAGATTTGCCCTGGCCATTTGCACCCAATATGCCAATGCGTTGCCCCGCCAGTACGGAGCGACTGATGTTTTGAACAATGATGCTCGGAGCTTGGTCTGGAAATTTTTCGGACGAATATCCAAAACTCACTTTGTGCATGGACAGCATGGGGTTGGGTAGATGTGCCGGGGGCTTGAATTCAAATTGGAAATCGGCCTCACTGAGCAGCGGTGCAATTTTCTCCATCCGTTCGAGCGCTTTGACCCTGCTTTGTGCTTGCCTGGCTTTACTGGCTTTGGCTTTGAACCTTGCAATGAATTTTTGCAAATGTGCGATTTTGTCTTGCTGTTTGGCAAACGCATTTTGTTGAAGATTCATTTGTTCGGCACGCATGTCTTCAAATTTGCTGTAATTACCGCCGTAGCGCGTTAATTTTGCGGTATCGATGTGCACTGTGACGCTGGTGACGTTATCTAAAAATTCCCGATCATGACTGATAACCAATAAAGTGCCTTCATAGCGTTTTAGCCAACCTTCTAACCATACCAAAGCATCCAAATCCAAGTGGTTGGTGGGTTCATCCAATAACAACAAATCGGAAGGGCTTATCAATGCCCGAGCCAGTTGCAATCGCATACGCCAACCACCAGAAAAACTCTTGACCGGGTTGTCCAATTCAGCGGCTTTAAAACCAAGACCCAAAATCAGTGCTTGGGCTCTTGAGGAAGCATCGTGCTCTCCTGCATCTGACAGAGACATATAAGCATGCGCCATACGGTCTCCATCGTTGCTTAGTTCGGCAGCAGCAACTTCGCTGCGTGCTGATAACAAAACCGTATCGCCATCAATCACAAACTGAGTTGCACTTTGAGATGTTTCTGGCATGTCTTGCGCTACTTGGCTGATGTGCCACTGCGAAGGCATGTGAAATTCGCCAGAATCCTCATGCAAACTGCGATTGAGCAACGCAAATAAGCTGGATTTACCCGCTCCGTTTCTACCAACCAAACCCACTTTTTCACCAGGATTGAGTGTGACGCAAGCTTGGTCAAGCAGCAGTTTGGTGCCTCGCCGGAGGGAAATATTTTTAAGCGTGATCATGTGTGAAGGGCCTGCTTGGTGATCAACAGAACGTGTTCATCACCTGCACTTGTCGACAAATACATGGGTTCAAAATGGGGAAATGCACGTTGAAAGTGATGGATTTCATACCCGATTTCAAGAATGAGTATTCCGTGGTCTGCCATGTGCTTCGCCACGTCCTTGAAAAGATGGCGGATGAAATCCATGCCATCTGTTCCTGCGGCTAGCGCCAATTCAGGTTCAGCT
Organism: Limnohabitans sp.; assembly: GCA_046082145.1. Lineage (GTDB taxonomy): Bacteria > Pseudomonadota > Gammaproteobacteria > Burkholderiales > Burkholderiaceae_C > Limnohabitans. The sequence continues at coordinate 2,296 of JBJTXF010000381.1, forward strand.
TTGAATTCAGCAGGTAATTCATTCATGCTTTGCGCATTGACGTAGGGTGGGTTGCAAACAATCAGGTCATATAACCCCTGGATTTGTTGAAAGCCATCGCTGACAAACGCGTGGATTCGGTCTTGCAAACCATGTCTCTCGATATTGATATGAGCGACTTCCAAGGCTTGGCTTGAAATGTCTGTCGCATCGATGTGCAATGGCGGGTATGCCAGTGCCAGCAGCACGGCCAAACTGCCACCACCTGTGCACAAATCTAATGCCCGGGCACTGTCGGGTGACAACCAAGGGTCAAAGCTGCCGTTGGCAATCGTCTCAGCAATCAAGCTGCGTGGAATGAGGCAACGGTGGTCTACATGAAATGACACGCCTTGCAGCCATGCCTCGCCGGTGAGGTAGGCCAAAGGTTGGCGTGTATGTTTGCGTTTGTTGAGCAAATCAGAAACAACAGCCAACTGCTGCTCCGTCACTGGGTCAACCAACAGCGATATGTCCGTGTCGAGCGATAAACCCAGGCTCCACAACACCAGCCAAGCAGCTTCGTCTTCTGCATACAGCGTGCCTTGGCCAAAAGATACGCCAGCTTGTGTCAATTGGGCCGCGCATTCATCAATCAACTCAGCTGGCGTCATGACTGGCCATGGCTGCGTGAATATTCTTCTAACCGCTTTAATATGTCGAGATAAATGTTTTTCAACGTATCGATATCCGCCAAGCGTACGTATTCATTGATTTGATGAATGCTGTCATTGGGTGGGCCAAATTCAATCACTTGCGGGCAAATTTGCGCAATGAATCGCGCATCACTGGTACCTCCTGTGGTAGAGAGTTCAGGGTGTATGCCCGTGCAATGGGAAATCGCCGATTGCACCACTTCCAGCAATTCACCGGGTGTGGTGATAAAGGGAAGTCCCCCTAAAGTCCACTCGAGCTGAAACTCCAACCGATGGCGATGAAGCACTTCTTCTAACCTGCTTTTCAATTGATCGGCAGTGGACTCGGTGCTGAAGCGGAAATTGAAATGGACAAGTACTTCGCCAGGAATGACATTGTTGGCACCCGTACCTGCATGGATATTGCTCACTTGCCAGCTGGTGGGCTGGAAATAATCGTTACCCATGTCCCATTCGACGGCGGTCAATTCAGCCAATGCAGGTGCCAATTCGTGCACGGGGTTTTTGGCAAGTTGCGGGTAGGCAATATGACCTTGTATACCGATGACTCGCAACTTTCCGCTCAATGTGCCGCGTCTGCCGTTTTTCACCATGTCGCCG
>JBJTXF010000382.1:0-4781 GCA_046082145.1 Limnohabitans sp.
CCGGAGGTGCTGCTGTCGCGCTTGTTACGTGTTGGATTATACCAGAGGTGTTTTTTTCAAGTCTGCCAAGCGAGCATTCAATCGCTTGATGCTCTCGTAAGCCAAAGGATCAGTGGCCATGCGGCTTGTCAGGTCATCAATTTGTTGGGCCAAATAGGCTTTTTCCAACTCATGCATGATGCTTTGCAATTCGCTGGCATCGTAATCCATGTCCATGGGCTGGTTGTTTAATAGTTGCGCCAACAACGCCTCGTCCTCGTGTCCGCGCAGGCCTTCACGCAATGCTGCCAAAGGTTGCAAGCCCTGCTCATGCCATTGTTGGTCAAGCCATGTGAACAAACGGCCATGCGGTGGTGCCAAATCCATCAACAGGTGTTGCAACGGAGATGACAGCGCAGCCCATTGCTGCATGTCGGCAAACAGAATTTGTAAAGCGCGGTCTTGGCGGCTGGGAATTTTTTTGCGCAATGACACCCCGAGTGTTGATTGACTTGTGATAGCGCTTGACCCGTATTTACTGTACTTGGTAGCAACCTGGCGGCGATGATCCGATGGACCGGCACTAGCGCCTTGCCACAAACTCAGTAATTCGCGTACGCCAATGCCTACCAATTCGGCAAATTCGCTGATTAATTGTTTTTTTAAAACGCCTTCAGGCAAGCTTGTCCATAAGAGTTTGGCTTGGGTTGCCAGTAGTGAACGCCCTTCTGCGGTGTCCAGATCGCATCCTTCGCGTGCGACTTCCACCATGAAGCGGCTGAGCGGGGTGGCCTCTGACACCAAGCGTGCAAATGATTCTTTGCCATGCTCGCGGATAAAGCTGTCTGGGTCGTGGTCTGCTGGTAAAAATAAAAACTTCACGTTGCGCACATCAGAAGCGTAAGGCAGAGCAACATCCAAAGCTTTGCGTGCAGCGCGTCGTCCAGCTGCATCACCATCAAAACTGAAGACCACCGCATCGGTGAATCGAAACAATTTCTGCACATGCTCTGTGGTGCAAGCGGTGCCCAAGGTAGCCACAGCGTTGGCAAAGCCCAATTGCGCAAGTGCCACCACATCCATGTATCCCTCCGTGACAAGTGCATAGCCTGAGTCACGCAGCGCTTGCCGGGCTTCGAACAAACCGTATAACTCACGCCCTTTGCTAAAGACGGGGGTTTCCGGTGAGTTCAGGTATTTGGGCGTGCCTTCGCCAACAATACGTCCGCCAAAGCCAATGCATTCACCTTTGACATTGCGGATCGGAAACATGATGCGATCGCGAAAGCGGTCGTAGCGTTTCTCTTCCCCCTTTTCTGACACTGATTGAATCACCAACCCGGATTCCACCAGTAACGGATCTTGGTAGTCTGCAAACACGCTGGCTAAACTCCGCCAACCGTCGGGCGCATAACCCATTTCAAATACTTTGGCGATTTCGCCACTCAAACCTCGGTCTTTCAAATACTCCACCGCTTTCACGCAGTCTTTGAGTTGTTTGCGGTAAGCATCGGCGGCTTTTTTCAGGACATCGCTCAAGTTAGCTTGGCGTTGGCGGTTTTGCGCTGCACGTTGGCGATCCATTGGATCGGACTCGTCTTCGGGCACTTGCATGCCATAAGACTGCGCTAGGTCTTTGACCGCATCGACAAAACTCATTCCAGCATGCTCCATCAAAAAACCGATGGCGTTGCCATTTTTGCCGCAACCAAAACAATGGAAAAACTGTTTGCTAGGACTGACGGTGAACGAGGGAGATTTTTCGCCATGAAACGGGCACAAGCCCATGTAATTAGCACCGCCTTTTTTCAGCTGCACATAACGGCCGACCACTTCCACCACATCCGCGCGTGCCACCAACTCTTGAATGAACGACTGGGGAATGGCCATGGATTCAGTCGCCGCTGACCCAGCCTTCGCGGCGTGGATCGGCGGCACCTGACCAAGCTTGCTTTGTTCTTTGAAGCGCTTGTACTCCGCTGGGCATGTCGATGCTCAACACTTCATGTCCTTTGGATCGCAAGCCATCAATGGTGGTTGCATTGAATCGATTTTTCTCGAGCAACAAAGGACCTTGGGCACTGCTTATGCCGCTGTGCGGTGCATTCAAAGCTTGTTGGGCATGCTTTGCGTGGTGCAACATGGCCCACAATGTGTGGCTGGTGAAATGGATGATCATCGAACCGCCAGGGCTGCCCATATTGACCAGCAAAGGCGCAGGTGTTGAACTGTGAGCCTCATCGGCAAACACCATTAACGGGTTCATGGAAGAGCGCGGACGTTTACCGGCTTGTAAACGGTTTGCGATCGGCAAGCCCTGCGAGTCGCTTGGTGTGAAACTGAAATCTGTGAGTTGGTTGTTAAGTAAAAAACCGCCGCGTGGTCCGGGGCTGACCATGATGCGAGCACCAAATCCGCTCTCAATTGTGGTGGTCATGGACACTGCATTCCCCATGCCATCGATGATGCTGATGTGGCTGGTGCCATGTTCCGTTTGCAGGGGCATGGGAACGAAACTGCTTTTAAGCGCACTGGGTGATCCAGCCTCTGCCTTGGGCATGCGTTGCGCACCGATGAGCGATGCGCGTTGCTCTAAATACGGTGCTTCAAGCAAATTGCTCCATTCAGAACCCGGTGCTTGTACATATGCCGGGTCAGCGATATACATCGCTCTGTCGGCAAACGCCAGTCGCGCAGCTTCGTTGTACTGGTGTAACCAATCAACACTGTCCATCGCGGGATCAGAAGAGGGACGCGAGGCCAGCATGCCGAATATCTGCCCCATGCTGATCAGCCCTGAGGAGGGCGGCCCAACACCGCAAATCTTGACCGCTTGTGCAGGGGTGGTTGCTAAATGTGAAAAACACATGGCAGAGCGAATCTGTGGGCGGTACTTTTGCATGTCCCCCATGGTCATAAGTCCCGGGTTGCTTGCATGCAACTGCACTTTGTCGACGATGCGTTGTGCCAAAGGGCCCGTGTAAAACGCATCAACGCCTTGCTTGGCGACCGTGCGAAACACTTTTGCCAAGCCCGGGTTAGTCAGAATATGACCCACAGGTAGTGGGGTGCCATTGGGGTTGAAAAAATAAGCGACAGCTTGGGGGTCTTTGAGCAAGCTGGTTTCGGCTTTGAGCAAAGCATGCAGCCTAGGGCTGATCGCAAAACCTTTGTCGGCCAATTCGATCGCGGGTTGGAACAAGCTGGCCCATGGCAAGCGACCGTGTTGTTGGTGCGCGGTGGCCAGCATGCGAAGTACGCCTGGTACGCCCACAGCGCGCCCGCCAGAGACCACGTCCTTGAACGGTAAAGGCTTGCCATGGAGCATGAACAGGTCAGGTGGGGCAAGCACCGGAGCTGTTTCACGGCCATCAAACACTTGCAGTTGACGACCATCATGGTGCAGTAAAAACGCGCCGCCGCCAATGCCGCTGGACTGAGGTTCCACCAAGCTCAATACCATTTGGACTGCAATGGCCGCATCTACTGCAGAACCCCCAGCTTGCAAAATGCGGTATCCCGCTTCGCTGGCCAAGGGGTGCGCGGCAGCCACACCGCGTTGTTGGAGTGTCCAGCCTGGCTTGTCAGTCCAACCGCTGGGCGCCTCGGGTGGCAGCTGTGAAGCAGTTTGCGCCATCACCATGGGCATGAACAAACCCATCGCAATTAAATGAACAGCGAATTTCATGGCATCACTTGGGTGGCAGACGGATCGCGCCATCCAAGCGAATGACTTCACCGTTTAGCATGTCGTTGTCAAGAATATGCACTACCAGCTTGGCGTAATCATGTGGCGTGCCTAGGCGCGACGGAAATGGAACGCCAGCAGCCAATGCGTCTTGCACGTCTTTGGGCATAGAGAACATCATGGGCGTGCCAAAAATGCCAGGGGCGATGGTCATGTTGCGAATACCCAGCTTGGACAGATCACGCGCGATGGGCAAGGTCATGCCCACGATACCGCCTTTGGAAGCAGCGTAAGCCGCTTGACCGATTTGACCGTCATAGGCCGCCACGGATGCGGTGGAGATCAGCACACCTCGCTCACCGGTTTCCTCCGGCGCATTGGTGCTCATGGCCTGCGCGGCCAAACGGATCATGTTGAAACTGCCGATCAAGTTGATGTTGATGGTGCGTTGAAATCCAGCCAATACATGCGGCCCCGATTTGCCGACGGTGCGCTCTGCCGTGGCTATGCCTGCACAATTGATCAAGCCCGAGAGCTTGCCCAAGGCTTGCGCTTTGCTGACCACCGCTGAGGCTTGTTCTTCGTTAGCCACATCGCAATGAATGAACACACCGCCTAACTCGGCGGCGATGGCCTGGCCTTTTTCATCCTGCATATCGGCAATGACCACCTTGCCGCCGAGTTGTGCCAGTAAACGTGCGGTGCCTTCTCCCAAACCCGATGCCCCGCCGGTCACGATAAAAACATTGTTTTTGATTTGCATAAAGCCTCTCCATGAAAAAGCTGCTGCGAAAGCAGTGCTTAACCAAAAGATTATGGCAGTGAAGTCCTGCCACAATCGCACGCATGACTTTGCCCCGAAACGCCATGCATTTTTTTCAAAAATCACTTCATCTTTCCGTATTGCTCTTGATGGTCGCTTGCGCCAGCGTGCCAACACCGCCAGTTGCTCCCGCGCCAACACCATCCGTTGAAGCCCCAGCCCCCAAAAAAATACCCAAACTCGGATTGGCCTTGGGCGGAGGCGCAGCCAGAGGCTTTGCGCACATAGGGGTGCTGCAAGTACTGGAAGAAGAAGGTATCAAACCCAGCTTGGTGGTGGGTACCTCGGCTG
>JBJTXF010000383.1:0-4305 GCA_046082145.1 Limnohabitans sp.
GTACAACGGTGACGTCAGAGGCAACATCGGCCCAGTGACAGAAGCTTTGATGCAGTCCATGGGTTGCGATTTCACTATCGCCACACCTGCATTTCCTGATAACCAGCGTACGGTGTTCAAAGGCCATTTGTTTGTAGGTGATCAATTGTTGAGCGACAGCGGTATGAAAAACCATCCGCTGACACCTATGACTGAAGCCAACTTGGTCCATGTTTTACAAGCGCAATGCCAACGCAAAGTGGGCTTGATCGATTACCAGTGTGTGGCCAAGGGACCCAAAAACATCGTTGCTCGCATGGCCGAACTCCAAGCGCAAGGCATCAGTATTGCTGTGGTGGATGCGTTGTCAAACGACGATTTGCTTCGACTGGGACCTGCTTTGGCGGACTTGCCACTGGTAACCGCCGGCTCTGGAGTGGCAATTGGTTTGCCAGGCAACTGGGGCATACAACCCGCCGCGGACAGTGCCAAACTGCCTGCGGCGCTGGGGCGACAAGCCATCATCAGTGGAAGTTGTTCGTTAGCCACTCAAAGCCAAGTCGCCCACTTTGTGGCACAAGGCGGAGCAGCTTTCCAACTCGACCCGCTCGCCTGGCCCAGCGACACACCACCAGCAGACATTGCGACACACGTGGTGAACTGGGCAACTGCCCACATGGCCTCTTATCCTGTGTTGGTGTATTCCACCGCCGATGCCGAACAAGTCAAAACAGTGCAGGCGCAACGTGGTTCACAACGCGCAGGTGAACACACTGAACAGGTATTGGCCCAAGTGGCACAACAACTGGTGCAACATGGCGTCGCACAGTTGGTGGTCGCAGGGGGTGAAACCTCAGGGGCATGCGTACAGGCATTGGAAATTTCACAATTAGCCATCGGCGCACAAATTGATCCGGGCGTCCCGTGGTGCTATGCACCCAGCCGATTCGCACAGACAGGTGGTTTACATATCACTTTGAAATCCGGCAACTTCGGCAGCGTTGATTTCTTCGCCAAAGCATTTGAAGCATTACAAATGGCAGCGCACCCATGACACAGTTGCATTTGAACAAAGGATGGAGCCATGCGCGGGAAGAAATGTGTCGTGTAGGTAAAAGCCTGTTCGAGCGCGGCTATGTGCATGCCACTGCAGGCAACATCAGTATGCGCATAGACAATGGGTTTTTGATCACTCCCACCGATGCTTGTCTGGGTTTTTTAGACCCCAACGAATTGGCTCACCTGGATGCCAACGGTGTGCAACTGAGTGGCGCCAAAGCCAGCAAAACTTTGGCATTGCACCGACGTATTTACAGCGCAAGCCAAATGCTGTCGCCGCATACTTCCTGCATCATTCACAGCCACAGCACACATTTGGTAGCGCTGACTTTGAAAGATACGGTATTTCAAACCTCCTTGGGTAAAGAGTTGCTTGCACCCGTAACACCCTACTTTGTGATGAAAGTCGGTCATGTGCCATTGATTAACTACCATCGCCCGGGCGATGTGAACGCCGCTGACAAGGTGGCGCAAACCATTACGCATTACGCACAGCATGGCTTGCCTTTGCATGCGGTCATGTTGTCGCGGCTTGGCCCCAATGTTTGGCATGACAGCCCTGCGCAAGCCATGGCCACGCTAGAAGAATTGGAAGAAACCGCCCGCCTGACCGTGTTGACAAATGCCAGTCCATTGTCTGAATCAGACATTGAAGAATTGCGCCAAAGTTTTGGCGCGCATTGGTAAACCTGTTTTTATGAAAGAAGCTGTATGTTGAAATTTGCCGCCAACCTTTCTTTTTTGTACAACGAACTGCCCTTTATGGAACGCTTTTCTGCAGCGGCCGAAGATGGCTTCAAAGGCGTTGAATATTTGTTTCCATACGCGGTGAGCGCGCAAGAAATTGCAGCAGCTCTTAAGGACACAGGATTGCAACAAGTGCTGTTCAATGCCCCGCCGGCAGGGCATGACCGAGAGACAGCGCAAATTGCCTGGGACCAAGGTGTTCGAGGAACCACTTGCCTACCGGGAAGAGAAGAAGAGTTCAAACGCGGTTTTATGATGGCCCTGGAATACGCTGAAATTCTGCAATGTCCACGCATCCATGTGATGGCCGGTCTGGTTCCTGAAGCTTTTCGTCTACCCAACCTATTGCCAACACATTTGCAAACCAGCGCACCGCATGCCGCCACACTAGGCCCATTGCGCGACACCTACCTGCGGAATTTGCGCTGGGCAGCGGAGACGGCAGCCAAAGCAGGTCGAGACGTATTGATAGAACCCATCAACACCCGAGACATTCCGCATTTCTTTTTAAACCGGCAAGACGACGCACATGCGATCGTGCAGGAGGTGAATTCACCAAACCTCAAGGTGCAGTTCGATCTCTACCATTGTCAAATTGTCGAAGGCGATGTGCAAAACAAAATTCATCACTATTTACCGACAGGCAGAGTAGCGCATTTCCAGATCGCTGGCGTTCCGCAGCGCCACGAACCCGATACAGGAGAATTGAATTACGACAGGTTGTTTGACACGATCGAAGAAGTGTCGGCGCAATGTGGCTGGGAGGGTTGGTTGGGTTGCGAATACCGGCCAGCACTGGGGGCCTTGAGGGGTGCAACAACCCAAGGCTTGGGTTGGATGAGGAATCGGGTTATTTCATAACTACACCCGAATCGTGGGCGTGATAGGCAGCATCAAATGTCTTGGCCTTGCCCATGTAGTGCCGATCAATGCGCCATTCTTTCAGGATTTGCAAAGCAAAGTCAAAATCGTCAATCGACAATTCGTACAACTGTCTGGTTGGAAATTCATTATTTGATTCCAAAGACAAAACCAACGAAGTTAAAAACTTCGCCATGGGTTGGGTCGGGTCTTTCTCAATGATTCTTTTGGCTTTTTTTATGGCACGCATTCTTTGATTCTCCGTGGAACAAGATAAAACCAACCATGCGTTAACTTATCACATAAACCTATTTGGAATATGACAATGATCAATCTTCGACAATGAATTTATCATTCACATGATGGTCAATGTGAAATGCTTGACCAGATTGACCATGGTTATTTTGCGGATTCGCAATTGTTCAGCTTTTTGAAATGTCAAAATCTGTCAAAATAATTACATCAAAACTTCATATTTATTTAAAGACTTTATGAGCACTTTTGCCAATCGATTGAAGGCGGAAATCGCACGTATTTCTAAAAAAGAAATCAAAGCAGAAAACATCGCATTGAAAAAAACTTTATCCCACCACCGCTCTGAAATCGCTGCGCTCAAGTAACGCTTGACAAGCCTTGAATACAGTCTTGCCCGTTACGCCAAAAAACAAGGAGTCACACCTTCGATAGAGAGGGACAACCCCAACGAAAAAACGCTACGTTTTCGCTCTGCTGGGTTTGCTAAATTACGCCAAAAACTGGGCATCACCGCTAACGAAATGGGGGCCTTGTTGGGTGTCACAGGCCAGTCGGTTTACAAATGGGAAAAGGGTACAGCGCGCCCACGTACCAACCAACTCAGAGCCATCTCTGCCTTGCGAACAAAAGGAAAAAAACAAGTCATGGCGTTGCTGACAAATTAAAGCATGCTACCGCTGCAATTTTTCAGCCATAACGTTCTACGGTCAGTGAAACACCCATACCTCCGCCTATGCACAACGCAGCCAAACCTTTTTGGGCACCACTGCGCTGCATTTCGTGAAGCAATGTCACCAATATGCGACAGCCGGAAGCTCCAATCGGATGGCCAATCGCAATCGCACCACCATTCACGTTCACACGCTTTGGGTCAATGTCTAAAGCCTGATTCACAGCGCAAGCCTGCGCGGCGAACGCTTCATTGAGTTCAAAAATATCCACATCGGCAGCGCGCCAACCTGCTCGAGCCAATGCTTTTCGAGAGGCAGATACTGGTCCCATGCCCATGGTGGCAGGATCGAGTCCCGTGGTGGCAAAAGAGGCAATACGTGCCAAAGGTGTCAACCCAAGTGACTGTGCTTTAGACAATTGCATCACCAAAACAGCAGCGGCACCATCGTTGATACCTGATGCATTTCCCGCCGTTACCGTGCCAGTTTTGTCAAAAGCTGGACGTAGCCCAGCCAAGGCCTGTGCGTTGGTATTGCGGTTGATATATTCATCATCAGAAAAATTCAACGGTTCGCCATTTTTCTGCGGCAGTAAAACTGGAAATATTTCATCTTTGAATTTGCCAGCAGCTTGAGCTGCTGCAGCTTTTTCTTGCGATGCCAACGCAAGTGCATCTTGCATGTCACGACTGATATTGTGTTGTTTGGCCACGTTTTCTGCGGTGATGCCCAT
>JBJTXF010000384.1:0-4641 GCA_046082145.1 Limnohabitans sp.
ATCCCATGGTAGCGAATGAAAAATAGTATGCGCGCAACCCATCGTTGAAGGTTTCAGCGGCAAGCCCAGTCATATCTGCAACGCGTTGAGCGTAGTCATCACGACGATGCATGTGCTCACGAAAAAATTCCGGTGGGGGCAAGGCTCCGATCATCAAGGCTACAAATGTGTATTGGCGCAATGACCAAGAAAATCTGAAAAACGCATACACTAAAATTGCCATCAATATCAAGATCTTGAATTCAAATACCAAAATGGGTGTCGCCTGCGAAAAAGGGATTTCCCGAACGAATTCAGCAGCCTTGTCGGTCGTACCCATCAATGCAATCAAACCACCCAAAATAATGATGGTGGTCGACGAAAAAAAAGAAGGAGTATGCGAGAGCGTTTGTGTGATGATGCCGTCAAGTACACGCGGGTCGCGGGTCAGAGACTCCTTGACCCAACGCAATCGGAAACGGTTGGTGGCAGCCAAAATGGAATGGCGGTGTACAGACAAGCGACGAGCAAAGACAGCATAGCCTATCCACATGACCATGAAAAAACACAGCGCCAGCCAATCTAGCCAGGGTAATAAGCTCAGTATTTTCATGCATTGATGCTAACCCACAAATACCGGTTTACCCAGTGATAAGGATGACCATTACAGAAGTAGATAAGCTGGAAACGGTGGGATGATTTTTTATCACCCATGCATGCGCTTAACAATCTCAGCCACACGTTTGCCATAGGCGCGTGCAGTGTCTAAATCGCCATCAGGAATATCCGCAGCTGGGCTGGTCGGGCCGACTTGCGCCATGGCGCCTGATGACGAACCCAAACGGTTCAGGTGTCCGTCATTGCCTTCGGCTTGACCGACCCAAATCATGCCCAATTGCATGCTCAGAGTCATGAAATATTGCAAGGTGGACAGCTTGTCGCCGCTCAGGTTGCTTGCAATGGTGAAGCCGCCTGCAACCTTGTTTTTCCAAGCGCCGCTCATCCAATACTTGGAGGTGGCGTCAGCAACTTTTTTGAACTGCCATGACGCCATACCCATGTAAGTGGGTGATCCGAAGATGATGCCTTGGGCATGTTCCAGTACTTCCCAATCGGATTTGCTCAATTCGCCCTCGGGGCTGATAGCGATCAATTGGGCTTGCGCCCCTTCAGCCACGGCTTGCGCAATGCGCTGGGTGTGGCCATATCCTGAGTGGTAAACAACTGCTGTCTTGCTCATGGGAAATATCCTGTGAAAGAAAAAAATTTATGCCGCCAGGTCAAACAACAACACTTCGGCTTGGCGAGCGTGGCCCAAGTGCAATTCAGTTTCGTCAGTGATCAGCAACGCGTCTCCAGCATTCAGCTTCTGTCCGTTAGCCGTCAACGACCCGCTGATCAGGTGCAAGTACTGTTTGCGCTTGCTGTTGAGAGGTTGAGAGAAAGATTCATCGTCGTCAAAAAGTCCTGCATACATGCGGGCATCTGCGTGAATTTTGACTGCATGCTCAATGGGTTCAGGACCCGCTACCAGGGTCAACTGACCGCGCTTGCTTTGCGCTGGAACGGTTTTTTGTTCATAACTGGGCGTCACGCCAGCTCGGTCAGGCAATATCCAGATTTGCAGGAAGTGGGTTTGCTGTTGCGGTGCGTGATTGAACTCGCTGTGGCGCACACCTGTGCCTGCACTCATGCGCTGACTATCCCCTGGCGGAATACCTTTGACATTGCACATCCTGTCTTGGTGGGCCAATTCACCGCTCAACACATAACTGATGATCTCCATGTCCTGGTGACCGTGTGTGCCAAAACCCGTACCCGGCGCAATTCGGTCTTCGTTGATGACCCGCAAATTGCCCCAACCCATGTGGGCCGGATCGTGGTAACCCGCGAATGAAAAACTGTGGTGAGACTGCAACCACCCATGGTCGGCCCATCCTCTGTCCTCTGATTTGCGCAATATCAACATGTGTTACCTTGTGTATTTTGGTGATGAATGTAAATCGCACTGGGTGCTGGCAAACTTATGCAGATTGATGGCATCATTCAAATAATTTGACCAAAAAGGGTTTGAATGAACTTTGCCAGAGATGTGCTAACTGCTGAAAGCTTGACCATGCTGCAAACCATTGCCCGCCTGGGCAGTTTTGCAGCAGCTGCCCGCGAAATGGGTTTTGTGCCTAGTGCCTTGAGTTATCGGGTGAGGCAAATGGAAGACTCACTGGATGTGCTGTTGTTCGACAGGTCATCACGGCAAGCCAAGCTGACGGCTGCCGGGGATGAATTACTCAGCGAAGGCATGCGCCTGCTAAACGACATGGACAGCATCGCGCGCCGCATCAAACGGGTAGCGACTGGCTGGGAAAGCCAATTCACCGTGGTTGTTGACACCATCATTCAACACCGTGTGGTGATGGATTTGTGCCAACATTTTTTTGAAGCTAAACCACCCACCCGCTTGCGTTTACGGGATGAAACGCTCAGCGGAACACTTTATGCGTTGACATCGGGTCAAGCCGATTTGGCCATCGGTGTTGTCTTGCAAGAGGAACTGCCATCTGGTTTGCGCTTTGAGGAAATAGGACCAGTGATGCAATTTGTATTTGCGGTGGCACCGGCGCATCCGCTCGCTTCCGCCAGTCAGCCGTTGAGCGACGCCGATGTTCGCGCACACCGTGCCGTTGCCGTGGCCGACTCGGTGCCACAGGGCAATGGCATCACGATTGGCCTGCTGGCCGGACAAGATGTGTTGACCGTGCCCAGCATGACCGCCAAGCTCGAAGCCCAATTGCGCGGCATGGGGGCCGGCTTTTTGCCTGAGCCTTTGGCAAGGCCTTACATTGAACGCGGCGAGTTGGTGGAATGCACTGTATTGCGGCCGCAACGCAGCGGCAAAATTGTGTACGCTTGGCGCGACCACCCCAGACACCGCGCTGCCCCGGTTGGTGACCGGGCCTTGCAATGGTGGTTATCCCAACTCCAACATACGCACACCCGCCAAGCCCTATTGGGACAAGCCATGGGTTCCCAAGGGGCGCCAAAGGTGTAGAGTCAGGCCATGAAACACACCGCTGTCATTGGCACCGGCATGGCCGGTATCACAGTCGCACGAACCCTGATGCAAGCGGGCCATCAGGTCAGTGTGTTTGAAAAAAGCCATGCGGCTGGTGGACGCATGGCCTCATTAAATACGCCATACGGTAATTTTGACCACGGGGTGCAATATTTCACCATCCGCGATCCGCAATTCATGAAAGCCGTCACCAGCGTACCTGGCACACCTGATATTTGCCGCGCATGGAGTGCGAACGCAGTAAGGGTGCTTGACCGCTTAGGACGTGTCATTGAAGCCCCGCTGCCATTGCGTGAGCCACATTTTGTAGCTACACCAGGAATGAATAGCCTATTGAATCATTGGGCCCAACCCTTGAAAGATGCCCATGCTTTGCATCTGGAATCGCAAGTCCAGTTTTTGCGCTCTTCTGCGACCGCCGGTAAAGCTTGGGACATTGTTTGCAAAACTGGTGCAGTTCACAAAGGATACGACCATGTGGTGCTGGCGATTCCCCATGTGCAGGCTGACTACCTGTTGCGACAATCTGGTGCGCCTGCGGCAGGTTTCGCAGGTTTGACTGACATGAGTGGGGTCGATGTATCTCCTTGTTGGACATTGATGCTTGCTTATCCCTTGGCACAACCCAGCATGACGCATATGGGACCGCAATGGAATGCTGCACGCAGCACACACCACCGTGTCGCTTGGATTTGCCGAGAGTCTTCTAAACCTGGTCGCTCATCCATAGAACGATGGACAGTTCAAGCGAGTGCCCAATGGTCACAACTTCATTTAGAAGATGATGCTGAACGGGTTCAAGCCAAACTGCTGAAGGCCTTTTCTGAATTAACAGGTATTCGTGCAGAACCGGGCTTTGCCCAAACACATTTGTGGCGTTACGCCAAAACAGCTAGGCCATTGGGGAAAAAGCATCTTTGGGAGCCGAGGCTAAACATCGGCATTTGCGGCGACTGGTTGCTCGGCCACCGTGTAGAAGATGCTTTTGTCAGCGGGCTAAGCCTTGCCCTGAGGCTGGCCCACCTTGGCCATTGATCGAAAAATCAGCGGCGAGGCTTGTTGAGCCAGTTTGCCAGCAGAAAAATCATGACAATGATCCACATGATAAATAAGATGGTTTGTACTTTCATGCTGGTTTCTCCTGGTGTGTGGGTCTGATGAAAAATGGTCAGGGCTCACGGCTTGGTTTTCACCAAGGGGTTCATGATCACAACCGTCATTACTAACAATGCTATTTCCAAACTATACACAATGGCATAAGCGTTGGCAGAGGTCGTGAACTGCGCCGCAATGTCGCGGCATATTCCCCCCAAAGCCATACCGATACCAGCTGCTGAAGCCTGTACCGCACCCCAAGCGCCAAGGGCCAATCCCGCCTGGCCAGGTGGGGCACTGTTCATGGTGGCGGTCAAAGTTCCATGACCAAACAAACCTGCGCCAAAACCAATAAACACAATGCCTATGGTGAACATCGGCAAGGACGCATATGGTGCAGAAAAAATAACCGCACAAAAAGCGGGTATGCCAATCATGGCACCGCGGCTGGCCATTTTGAAAGGATCAGCGCCTTTGCTGAGCACATGCGATGC
>JBJTXF010000385.1:0-3250 GCA_046082145.1 Limnohabitans sp.
CGCACAGCAACACCAGCAAAAAACGCGGCACTGTAGGACCGCACCAGGTTTGCAATCGGCGCAACAGGGGTGACAGTACATAGGCAATCACCGCAGCAATCAAAAATGGGGTGAGCACTGGTGCCAACCACCAAAGCAACGCCGACAACAGACTGCCGATCAGCAGCCAGGCAGCATAAAAACGGTAGTCAGAAGTAGAGGACATCAGGCGAAAAGTACCC
This sequence comes from Limnohabitans sp., assembly GCA_046082145.1. Classification (GTDB taxonomy): domain Bacteria; phylum Pseudomonadota; class Gammaproteobacteria; order Burkholderiales; family Burkholderiaceae_C; genus Limnohabitans. Next base: position 222 of record JBJTXF010000385.1, read on the forward strand.
GGATTTAGAATCGTTTGATTCTATCGACCCGCCCCTCAGGCGCATTCGCAGCGCCCACACCCATGAATAAACCACTTTCTTACAAAGACGCAGGCGTTGATATCGATGCCGGAGACGACTTGGTTGAACGCATCAAACCCTTGGCGAAAAAAACCTTGCGCGATGGCGTATTGGCGGGCATCGGTGGTTTTGGTGCCCTGTTTGAAGTGCCCAAAAATTACCGCGAACCGGTATTGGTCAGTGGCACCGATGGTGTCGGCACCAAACTCAAACTGGCGTTTGAATGGAACATGCACGACACCGTTGGCATCGACTTGGTGGCCATGAGTGTCAACGACGTGTTGGTACAAGGCGCAGAGCCTTTGTTCTTTTTGGACTATTTCGCCTGCGGCAAGCTCGATGTTGACACCGCCACCGCTGTGGTCGGCGGTATCGCTAAAGGCTGCGAAATGTCCAGGTGCGCGCTGATTGGCGGCGAAACTGCCGAAATGCCGGGCATGTACCCGGCGGGTGAATACGACTTGGCCGGTTTTGCTGTGGGCGTGGTCGAAAAGTCGCTGATCCTGACAGGTAAAGACGTGAAACCCGGCGATATGGTGCTAGGCCTTTCATCCAGCGGCGTGCATTCCAACGGATTCAGTTTGGTGCGAAAAGTCATTGAGCGTGCGGCCTCTGAGTTACCAACCAGCCTAGACGGTCAACCTTTCAAAGAAGCCATCATGGCGCCCACCCGCTTGTATGTGAAATCCGTACTGGCTGCTCTCAAAGCACACCCTATCAAAGCGCTGGCACACATCACTGGCGGCGGTTTGACCGAGAACATTCCGCGTGTGTTACCCGAGCGCTGCGCGGCGCACCTTGAACGCGCCCAATGGCCGCGCACCGAACTTTTCCAATGGCTGCAACACACCGCGGGCATTGATGACTCAGAAATGTGTCGCACATTCAACAATGGCATTGGCATGGTGGTCGTGATTGCGGCCGAACACGCCCATGCCTGTGCCGACACACTCAGTCAATGGGGTGAACAGGTTTATAAGATCGGCTTGATCGCAGACAAGGCCGATGGTGCGGCTGTGGTGATTCGCTAAAGACCACGACAAATCAGCGCATTCAGATGGGCAATAAAATTGCCAGTCTTGCACGGACTTTCGCCAGGCGTTTCTGATCGTCTTGGCGGCGGTAAATTTCATGCAGATTGCGCAACATGCGCGCAATGATTTGGCGCGGTTCTGCAGGCTGCAAATGAAAAGAGAGCGCTTCGTCTGAAATGGATTGGGGACGACCCAACTTGGCCTCAGGCAACCAAGGGATCAGGCGCTCTGCCAGATCTTCGCGGCTGAGCGATTCGCCAGTGAAGGGGTCGATCACCACATGTCCCTCTTGCGGGTAACTCAGGTCCAGTTTGACCAAAAAATGGCCGGGGAAGCTCACCCCATTCACTTTTAATCCCAAACTTTGCCCCAACTCCAACCATAAAACCGCCAAGCTGATGGGTATGCCCAAGCGCTTGCTCAAGACCACGTTCAGGTAACTGTTGTTCGGGTCGTCATAGTGGTTGACATTGCCAGCGAAACGCATGTCTTCGTAAAAAAAACGGTTGAGCTCGCGCAATTTGTCCAACACATCAGCTTGGGGCATGAGCCGGCGCTTGAGTCGGGCGGTCAACACATCGACTTCATCCAACACTTGCTGAATATCCATTTTGGGAAATTCGTCCTGGGCAATGCTGACCGCCGTTTCCATCAAGGGGAATTCATCATCGCTTTGGACCAACGTGGTGAAATAGTCCAGCGCCGAAGGAAGTTGCAACTTGTAATCCATGGCTCAATGATGCCCCGAGCGGCGCAAAAGTGCACGAAGATCGACGCCAATAACCCTAAGCGTTGTGAAATACACCACAACCGATCCTGTCATTACCAGCGCCATGAGACCGATGCGCTGCCAAGGCGTAGATCGCATCCCGACCCAATCCAAATGCTGAGCCAAGCCAAACAACCCCCCTGCCAACACCCCAGCTGCCAACACAACCTGAAACACCAAGCGAGTCCAGCCAGGTTGCGGCTGGTATTGCCCTTGACGGCGCAAGCCAATCAGCAAACTCAGGGCGTTGAGCAACGCGCCCAAAGCGATGGACAAAGTCAGCGCAGCATGTGCCAAATAAGGCACCAGCAACAGGTTTAACACCTGCGTGAACACCAGCACCAAGGCCGCGATACGCACCGGTGTGCGGGTATCTTGGTTGGCATAAAAACCTGGCGCCAAGACTTTGATGGCCACCAGCCCTATCAAGCCCACGCCGTAACCGGTCAATGCCAGACTGGTTTGTCGAACATCTGCATCACTGAACGCGCCATAGTGGTATAGCACCGACACCAAGGGAACGGAAAACACCCATAAAGCCACGGCACAAGGCAAGGCTAAAACCCACACCAACCGTAAACCCCAGTCCAGCATAGCGCTGTAGCTCACCTTGTCACCAGCAGCCTTGGCGGCTGACAAAGGGGGCATCAACACCACGCCCAAAGCCACCCCCAGCAATGCAATAGGAAACTCCATCAACCGGTCTGCATAACTGATCCAACTGACGCTGCCCGGGGTCAGGTGCGAAGCGATTTGGGTGTTGATCACCAAGGACAACTGGGCCACACCCACGCCCAACAGCGCCGGGCCCATCATGGCCAACATTTTGCGGGTTCCGGCATCTTGTAAAGCCTCTCGAATTTTTAAGGGCGATATGCTGATCCTAGGCAGCAAGCCCAACTGGCGCAACGCAGGAATTTGTATCGCCAACTGCAGCGCACCACCCAACATGACCCCGATCGCCAAGCTGTAAATCGGCTCTATGCCTCGGCTGGCCAACCACGGTGCGCCCAGCCAGGCGCTGGCAATCACGCACACATTGAGCAACACCGGCGTGGCTGCGGGCACCGCAAACCGTCTCCACGTATTGAGCACGCCCGCCGACAAAGCGACCAAGGACATGAAGGCTATGTAAGGAAACATCACACGGGTGAGGTTGATCGCGG
>JBJTXF010000386.1:0-2160 GCA_046082145.1 Limnohabitans sp.
GTGGCCGAGTTCGGCGCGAGGCAGGGGCGGCAGCCACTGAACCCGTTCGCTCAGGTTGGCGGCGCTCATCTGCTGCTGCAACGGCTCCAGACCGGTGCGCGGATCAGCGCTGCCGATGCAGGTGAGCGCCAGCCCCGGCCAGTGGAGCGCCAGGCGGCCGAAGGCCTCGAGCAGAAGATCAATGCCCTTGTTGAACTCCAGCCGGCCGATGAACAGCAGCCGCTGCCCCTCAACGCTGCAGGGAGGCGGATCAACGTCGAGACCGATCTCGGAGGCATCCACACCGTTCGGCACGAGGTGAACGGCATCGGCTCTGGCACCTCGCTTCACTGCGAGATCCCCCATGTACGGCGAGAGGGCCAGCACAGCGTCGCTGCGGCGATAGGCCGCCGCGGTGTTGATCCGATACCACCAGGTGAGGCGTGGGTCGTAGGTGCCGGGCGGGCGGTCGTGGATATCGCCATGCATCACCAGCAGCAAACGGCAGCCCAGGCACCGGTGCAACAGCGGTGCGAGCAGGGCCGCCGGGGGATGGCTGTGCACGATCAGGAGCTGGGGCGGGCGGCGGCGATGCCATCGCCACAGATGCCAGCCCACCCAGGCGATGAACAGCGCCTGGCGCGGCACATGCGCGAAGCGGCGCAAGGCGCGCAGCTCCGGCACGGGCAGGCGCTCCACGGGCACGGCGCAGGGGTGCGGCTGGGGGCCGCGATCGCTGATCAGCCGGCAGTCGTTGTGATCGGCCAGGGCCTCGAGCTGATGGGCGCAGGCGGCTGCCACGGATCCACCCTGATCGAACCCCTGCAGCACGGCCAGGATGCGGGGGCGCTCAGCGGCGGGCATCGGGAAGGAAATAGCGCACCTCACCGGGCAGGGGGCGGAGCCAGTCGATCGGGCGGCGCAGCAGGGCGAACAGCAGCAGCCACAGCCTCAGACCAAGCAGGGCGATGGCCAGGCGGATCACAGCCCGCGGCTCGATGGCGGGGCCGGGGCGGTAGCCGGGCTGCAGCCGCAGAACACAGGCGATGCTCTGGCGGCACTGGCGGCCGTTGAAGCGGGCCAGACAGCGCAGGCCCACGTAGAGGCGATCGGCGAGATGCCTGGCTCGGCTGGGGGTGAGCGCACCGGAATCCAGCAGGGCCGCCATCACATGCCGGTACACGTGGTCGTGGATGTAGACCGATTCGATGAAGGAGCGGCGGTTGTGCAGCTGGGCCGCCTGGATCGAGCGCGCATGCAGGCGCCAGTAGTAGCTCACATGCTCGAGCCGGATGATGCGGCCGCCGCGCACGGCGTTGCGGCAGAACCAGTCGAAATCGTCGTTGATGGTGAGGCGCGGATCCCAGCGTTCGTGCTCGATGTAGGCGCGCCGGTAGAGAACGCCAGCGGTGTAGGGCAGCTCCTCACCCATGACCATGGCATCGATCAACCGCTCGGGGGCCGGCGGCACCCGCACGCGACGGGTGGCCTCGAGGAAGCGGCCGTCGGCGTCGACCCGCACATCACCCCAGCGGGTCATGACCATGTCGGCCCCGCTGGCTTCGGCGGCCTGCAACTCCAGGGGCAGGGTGCCGGGTTCGAGCAGATCGTCGTGATCGAGAAATTTCACATAGCGGCCGCGGGCCAGCGCCAGGCCCCTGTTGCGGCCGGCGGAACCGGAGCCGCTGTTCACGGGCTGGCGCACCAGGCGCACCTGCGGATAGGCGGCCTCCACACGCTCGGGTGTGTCGTCCGTCGAGGCGTCGTCGACCACGATCACCTCCAGGGCCACGGGCTGGGCCTGCAGACAGCTGGCGATGGCCTCCAGCAACCAGTCCCCGCCGTTGAAGGTGGGGATGACGACGGAGATCAGCGGGTCAACCGGAACAGCCATCACCCTGTTCAGCTCCGTCCATGATCAGGCCAGGCCAATCGGCGGAGCACACCGAGGCTGAGGCGTGGCTGCTGAAGCAGGCGCAGGCGTGGGGCCGCCACAACGCCCAGCCAGAGGATCGCCAGGGCCTGGCGACGCTGCCGGCGCTGCAGGGCTTCCGCCAGGTAACTCCAGTGGATGTGGGAGAGGGTGGTGCGGAAGCGATGGCGAAAACGGCGCGGGAAATGGCGGCAGAAGGCGGTGAACAGCGCTGCGCTTCTGCGGGCTTTCTGCAGCGGCGTCAGCGG
>JBJTXF010000387.1:0-5338 GCA_046082145.1 Limnohabitans sp.
GGCGTTGACCATGACGCTGGCCGAATCGACTTCGCGCAAAAAGCGCTGGGCATGCACGTGGTCGGTGGTCAGGATGGCATCGGTGTGGTGGCTGCTGTAGTGGTTGATGTGATGGATGGCCTCGTCCACGCCATCGACCACTTTGATGCTGATGATGGGTGCCAAATACTCTTCAAACCAATCTTGCTCGACCGCGTCTTTGAGCACTGCGCCTTTGACGCCGGCAAGCAATGGTTTACTCTCAGGACAGCAACGCATTTCGACCCCTTTGTCAGCAAACACTTGACCGATGCGCGGTAAAAATGCGGCCGCGACACCGCGTGCCACCAACAAACTTTCGTTGGCGTTGCAAGGGCTGTACTTTTGGGTTTTGGCGTTGTCGGTGACACGGATAGCCATGTCCAAATCGCACGGGTCGTCGATATAAGTGTGGCAGTTGCCATCCAAATGTTTGATGACCGGCACTTTGGCTTCGCGGCTGATGCGCTCAATCAAGCCTTTGCCGCCGCGCGGAATGATCACATCGACAAAAGCGGGCATGGCGATTAACTGCCCCACAGCCTCACGGTCGGTGGTGGGCACGAGTTGCACCGCTTCACGCGGCAGGCCTGCCTGTTGCAAGGCCTGTTGCACCCGTTGCGCCAGTGCGGTGTTGGAGGTCAGTGCCTCAGACCCGCCTCGCAAAATACACGCATTACCACTCTTGATGGCCAATGAGGCAGCCTCAATCGTGACATTGGGACGGCTTTCGAAAATCATGCCAAACACACCGATGGGCACGCGCATTTGTCCAACCCGTATGCCGCTGGGCTGCTGGGTCATACCGATGATGCTGCCGATGATGTCGGGCATGGTGGCGAGTTGTTCGCAGCCGATGGCACAGGTCTCCAAAACGGAAGGGGTCAATTTCAGCCTGTCGAGCATCGGGCCATCCAATCCCTGGGCGGCGGCGCGTTGCACATCTTCTTGGTTGGCGGCCACTAAGGCAGCGGTGTCGGCGCGCAATACACGCGCGAGTTCTCGCAAGGCGTGGCTTTTGCTGGCAGCTGTGGCTTTGGCCATGGCAGCGCTGGCTTGCTTGGCCTGCTGGCCCAATGCCAACATGAGTTCGGGAATGGTGTGGGCGTTCATGGGCTGATTTTGGCAGAGAAGGCTCAGATGCTCATTTGGTTAATTGAACAAGCCAACACAGCCTCTTGCCTGCGGTCAGCGTGGCTGGCAGGCCTTGCTGAACATCAATGCCAAACGCAACAAAGCCTGCCAGTTGTCGCTGGGCCAGGTGGGCAATTTCATGCCTTTGACAATCCCGTCGACCTGGTGCGCACTTTGCAGCAAGCGTTCCAGTTGTGCGGGTTTGAGTTGCGGCAATACGCGCTCGAACAAACGTTCTTTCACACCCCAGACCCGCTGTTCTCGCAACACTTGAGGCAGAGGACGTCCGGCGGTCACGGCATCTTTGACACGCTTTAAGCTGCGAATGTCTTCTGCCAAGGTGTAATGCACCAAGACCTCCGACACCCCTTCGGCTTGCAAACCGTCCACCATGCGCTGTACTCGCAAGTGTTGTCCGGCCAGTACCGCTTCGGTGAGTTTGAACACGTCGTAGCGGGCCACGTTCAACACCGCGCGTTCGATTTGCTCAAAGGTCAATTCACCCACCGGATACAGCAAGGCAAGTTTTTGAATTTCCTGGTGAGCCGCCAACAAATTACCCTCGACCCGGTCGGCAAAAAACTGCAAGCTGCGTTGCCCTTCCTGGCCCTCTCGCACCCTTTGTTGTTGTTGGCTGAGTCGGTGGGCAATCCAGGCGGGTAAGCCCGCGCGCTCAATCGGATCAAGCTGCACCGTCGCACCGTGGTTATCCAAGGCCATGAACCAGCCGCTGTTCTTGGTGGCTTTGTCTAAGCGCGGTAACAGCACCAAGAGCAACACATCTTGTTGGTCGACCATGCGTTCAACCAGTGACTGCAAAGCCACACTGCCCTCTTTACCTGGCTTGCCTGAAGGCATACGCAGATCCAGCAATAACTTGTCAGAGAACAGGCTCATCGCACCGGCAGCTGCCAGCACCGACTCCCAATCAAAATGGGCACCCACCACCGTGAACACATGGCGCTCTGTATAGCCTTGGTCGCGTGCGGTTTGTCGAATCAAATCGGCAGCCTCTTGTTGCAACAAAGGCTCGTCACCGTGCAAGGTGTAAATGCTTCGAAGGCCCTTGACCAAGTGGTCTTGCAAACGTGCAGATGCGATTTGCATGGTCAGGTGTCAAGGCAAGCGCGCGGCGGCGAGTCGTCGAATCAGTTGTTGCACCAGGTCTGAACGCATGTCGCGGTACAGCAGTTGCTCTTCAGATTCTTTGGACAAAGCGGCTGTTTCGCTAAAACTGATTTCTCGCTCTTGCACAATCTCTGAATCAGGAATCAGCTCATCGCCATTGCGGGTACGCAATTTGAATCTGACCCGCAAGCGCAAGGTGAATTCACGCACCGTGCCGGTGGATGTGCGGCTGAGAATCACCTTTTCTTGGAGCTCCTGAATGATGTCGAGAATCACCTCGGCACGTTCAATCTCGCGAACATCCGAAATGACTTCCAAATTCGGTAGGCTTTTCAGATTACGTCGGAGCAATTGCCCGAAAGGCGAGGCCTCTGAGGCACTGGTGTAGAGCGTTTTGAACGGCAAATCGGGAGCCTTGCGCAATTGAAAACCACAAGCTGTGAGCATCCCGAACATCGCCACCGTTGCGCCCATGCGTGCAGCTTGCTGCAACCAATGGCGGCGCGCGTTAGTCACAGATTGCGCAGCTTGCATGCTCAGATCACCAGGTTCACCAAACGCCCGGGAACAACAACGATTTTTTTAGGCGCGGCACCTTGCGCCTGCTTTTGAAAGGCTTCGCTGGACAGCGCTGCTTGTTCGATCGCGGCTTTGTCTGCGCTGGGGCTGACCCGCAATGAGCCACGCAATTTCCCGTTGACTTGCAGCATCAACTCAATTTCGTCCTTCACCAATGCACTGTCATCGACCACGGGCCAAGTTGCGTCCCACAACGGACCGTGCAGCTTGTCGTAACCCAAGTCCAGCCACAAGTGACAACTCAGGTGCGGGCACACCGGGTAGAGCACACGCAACAAAATGGAAAAGCATTCGGCCAATGCAGTCGCATCCTCGTTGGTGTTGCCAATCGCAGCATCTTCCAGGGCATTGAGCATTTTCATGAGGGCAGACACCACGGTGTTGTATTGCATGCGCTCGTAATCGTAATTGGCTTGCTTGAGCACGCTGTGGATGTCAAACCGCAAGGCTTTGGCGGCTTTGCCAAAGTCGCCCGTTTGGCCTGACGCTAAACCCTTGGCAATGCCTTGGCGGTGCTGGTGGGCAAAATTCCAGACCCTGCGCAAAAAACGAAAGCTGCCTTCGACCGCAGCATCGTTCCACTCCAACGTGACCTCGGGCGGTGCGGTGAACATGGTGTAGAGCCGCGCGGTGTCAGCGCCATAGCGCTCGATCAGGTCTTGCGGGTCGACACCGTTGTTTTTGCTTTTGCTCATGGTGCCCACGCCTTCGTAGGTGATCGCGGTACCCGCCGGCAAATCACCCTTGGCTTGTTTGAGCACTGCACCAATCACTTTGCCATTGGCATCATGTTGGTCTTGCACCTCATGCGGCCAGAAATATTCCATGCCACCTTTGTCGGTTTTGCGCGAGTAAATGTGGTTAAGCACCATACCCTGGGTCAGCAGTTTGGTGAACGGTTCATCGACCTTCACCAAACCGAGGTCGCGCATCACCTTGGTCCAAAACCGCGCATACAGCAAATGCAAAATCGCATGTTCGATGCCGCCGATGTATTGGTCCATGCCGCTGCCACCGTTGGACACACCTTCTTGGCGCATCCAATAAGCCGTTCCCTGCGCCACCATGTGCTCTTGGTGGGTGGGATCGCAATAGCGCATGAAGTACCAACTCGAATCGACAAACGTGTCCATGGTGTCGGTCTCGCGCCGCGCAGGTTTGCCACAGGTGGGACACACCACGCCTTTGTGAAAACCTTCGTGCTTGTGCAACGGGTTGCCCGAACCATCGGGAATACAGTCTGGCGGCAAAACCACCGGCAACTCTTTTTCGGGCACCGGCACGGCGCCATGTTCTTCGCAATGGATGATGGGGATTGGCGTGCCCCAATACCGCTGCCGGCTGATGCCCCAGTCGCGCAAACGCCAGGTGGTTTTTTTCTCACCCAGACCTTTTTCGCCCAGCAACTGCGCCACTTTATTAACAGCCTCTTTTTGACTCAACCCACTGAGTTCATCACCCCCAAAACAGTAAACGTCCTTTGAACCATATCGCTCATCCCATTGGAATCCAAAAAAATTTAAATTTGAAAGTGATAAATATTGCCTAGATTGAAAATGATCAGTCTGTCCTTCTGAATAAGGGGCAATTTCTCCTTTTGTCAGAAATTCCCTAGGCGCCACAACCGGCTTAATCCCCAACTGGTACTTCAACGCAAACGCATAGTCCCGCTCATCATGCGCAGGCACGCCCATGACCGCGCCGTCGCCATAACCCATCAACACATAGTTGCCGACCCACACCGCAATCTGCTCGCCAGTCAACGGATGCGTCACGGTCAAGCCGGTGTCCATGCCGACTTTGTCTTTCAACGCCAACTCTGCTTCGCTGGTGCCGCCGGCTTTGCATGACTCGATGAATGACGCCAGTTTTTCGTTGGATTGCGCGGCATGCACTGCCAAGGGATGCTCGGGTGCGACCGCACAGAACGTGACACCCATGATGGTGTCGGCACGAGTGGTGAACACGTACATACGGCCGTCTTGTATCAACGAGCCGCTGGCATCACAGATGTTGTGCGTGAACGCAAACCGCACGCCTTCGCTTTTGCCGATCCAGTTCTCCTGCATCAACCGCACCTTGTCGGGCCAGCCGTGCAATGTGGCTTTGGGGTTGCCGATTTGCACATGGTCCAACAGCTCTTGTGCATAGTCGGTGATCTTCAGGTAGTAGCCTGGAATTTCTCGCTTTTCCACTAACGCGCCGGTACGCCAACCTTTGCCGTCAATCACTTGCTCGTTGGCCAAGACGGTTTGGTCTACCGGATCCCAATTCACCACTTGTGTTTTGCGATAGGCGATGCCTTTTTCGAGCATCTTTAAAAACAGCCATTGGTTCCATTGGTAATAGCTGGGGTCGCAGGTGGCTACTTCGCGTGACCAGTCGATGGCCAGGCCCATGGCCTGCATCTGTTTTTTCATGTAGGCGATGTCCTCGCGAAAGCGCTGCACGTGCTGGCGCAACTGGGTGACGAGGGGCG
>JBJTXF010000388.1:0-3305 GCA_046082145.1 Limnohabitans sp.
AAATGCATCCGACAAGGTCAGTGCTTGGTGGCAATGTCAGAGGCTAACTTTTGGGAGAAAGCTTCGATTGTCATGACCCCGAGATCGGTATTGCCTCGGGCACGAACTGCGACGGTACCTGCTGCGATCTCTTTGTCACCCATGACCAAGATATACGGCAGCTTTTGCAATGAATGCTCACGTATTTTATACGTGATTTTTTCGTTTCGGAGGTCAAAAACCACTCTAAACCCTTGATTTTTCAGTTTTTTCACGACACTGAGGGCATATTCGGCCTGCGCATCGGTGATATTGAGCACGACCACTTGCGCTGGAGCCAGCCACACCGGCAAAGCGCCCGCATGCTGTTCTATCAAAATTCCGATGAATCGCTCAAGACTGCCCACGATGGCGCGATGCAGCATGACAGGCCGGTGACGTGCGCCGTCTTCACCCACATATTCGGCATTCAATCGCTCAGGCATGGAGAAATCCACTTGAATGGTGCCGCACTGCCACTGTCGGCCAATCGCATCTTTCAAGGTGTATTCAATCTTCGGTCCGTAAAAAGCGCCATCTCCCTCAGAAATGATGTAGTCGCACCCTGAGGCCTTCAAACTTTGCATCAATGCATGCTCAGCGCGATCCCAGTTTTCATCCGAGCCAATGCGCTGCGCCGGGCGTGTTGCGATTTTGTAGATAATGTCGGTGAAACCGAAATCGCTGTACACCTTTTGTAAAAGTGCGGTGTATGACACGCATTCACCCAGGATTTGTTCTTCGGTACAAAAAATGTGTCCGTCATCTTGGGTAAATCCACGCACGCGCATGATGCCATGCAGGCCGCCGGTTGGTTCATTGCGATGGCATTGGCCAAATTCACCATACCGCAAAGGCAAATCACGGTAACTTTTGATGCCCTGGTTGAAAATCAATAAATGACCGGGGCAGTTCATGGGCTTGAGTGCATAGTCACGCTTTTCCGATTCGGTGGTGAACATGTTTTCGCGGTATTTATCCCAATGACCGGTTTTTTCCCACAAGGTCTTGTCCAAAATTTGCGGCGCTTTGACCTCTAAATAGCCGTTGTCCCGGTAGACCTGACGCATGTACTGCTCGACCATTTGCCAAAGAGTCCAGCCATTGGGATGCCAAAACACCAAGCCAGGGGCATGGTCATCCATGTGGAATAAATCCAGTTCTTTGCCCAGTTTGCGATGGTCCCTCTTTTCGGCTTCTTCAAGTTGCGTCAAATAGAGTTGCAAATCTTCTTTGCTGGCCCAAGCGGTTCCGTAAATCCGCTGCAGCATTTCGTTCTTGCTGTCACCGCGCCAATATGCGCCCGCCACCTTCATGAGTTTGAAATGCTTGAGCCGGCCCGTGCTCGGCACATGCGGCCCACGGCACAAATCTTCAAACTCGCCCTCACGATACAAACTCACGTCCTCCTCGGCGGGAATGCTTTGAATGATTTCAGCTTTGTAATGCTCGCCCAAGGATTTGAAATAGGTAACCGCCTCGTCTCTGGGCAAAACGCGCCTGACAACAGGCTCATCCTTGTTGGTCAATTCGGACATGCGCTTTTCAATGGCTGACAAGTCTTCTGGTGTGAAAGGTCGTTCAAACGAAAAATCGTAATAAAAACCATTGTCGATGACCGGGCCGATCGTGACCTGCGCCTGCGGAAATAGAGATTTCACCGCATAGGCCAACAAGTGCGCGGTGGAGTGGCGAATCAATTCAAGCCCATCTGGATCTTTGGCGGTAACGATAGAAACACTGGCGTTGCGAGACAACAGGTATGAGGTGTCAACCAACTGCCCGTCGACCTTGCCGCCCAAGGCCGCTTTAGCCAAACCAGCACCTATAGATGCAGCCACTTCTGCCACCGTCACGGGTTGGGAGTACTCACGCGTTGAACCGTCAGGTAATGTGATTTGAACCATGTGTCTCAGGGAAAAGTAAAAAGCGCGGATTCAACCGCGCCAACATTGCAGGAAATCTGACAATTTATCGATTTTCACACAAAAAACCCAGCCTAAGCCGGGTTCGCCCGAGCATAAAAAGGTCAGTGGAACTGCTCTTCTTCAGTGGAGCCGGCCAATGCTTTCACGCTTGAAGAACCGCCTTGAATCACCGTTGTCACGTCATCAAAGTAGCCAGCACCGACTTCTTGCTGATGGGACACGAAGGTGTATCCCTGCTCGCGAGCGGCAAACTCAGGCTCTTGCACCATATTCACATAGTGCTTCATGCCTTCGCCATTGGCGTAGGCATGCGCAAATTGGAAGGTATTGAACCAATTGATATGTATACCTGCCAACGTGATGAACTGGAACTTGTAGCCCAGAGCCGACAACTCTTCTTGGAATGACGCGATTTGTTTGTCGTTGAGGTTTTTCTTCCAGTTGAAAGAGGGTGAACAGTTGTATGACAGCAATTTGCCGGGGCAAGCGGCATGAACAGCTTGCGCAAATTCACGGGCAAAACCAATGTCTGGCACGCCTGTTTCGCACCACACCAAATCTGCATAAGGGGCATATGCCACTCCACGGCTGATGGCTTGCTCTAAGCCGTTTTTGACACGGTAAAAACCTTCTTGGGTGCGCTCGCCAGTCAGAAACGGTTTGTCGTTGGCATTATGGTCAGAGGTAATGAGGTTGGCAGCCTCGGCATCGGTACGCGCCAACACGATCGTAGACACACCCATGACATCGGCTGCAAAGCGAGCAGCGATGAGTTTTTCGCAGGCTTCTTGTGTGGGCACCAGCACCTTACCGCCCATGTGGCCGCATTTTTTCACAGCGGCCAATTGGTCTTCAAAATGCACGCCTGCAGCGCCGGATGAAATCATGTTTTTCATCAATTCAAACGCATTCAGCACCCCGCCAAAACCGGCTTCTGCATCGGCAACGATAGGCAAGAAGTAATCGATGAAATCTTTGTGTCCCGGCTCAATGCCCCTGCCCCACTGAATTTCATCTGCACGTTTGAACGTGTTGTTGATGCGGCGCACCATGGTGGGCACAGAGTCGTAAGCGTAAAGAGACTGATCGGGATACATGGTTTCTGAAGTATTGCCATCCGCAGCCACTTGCCAACCAGACAAGTACACCGCCTCCAGACCCGCTTTGGCTTGTTGCATAGCTTGACCAGCGCTGATGGCGCCAAAAGCATTGACATATCCCTTTTTAGAACCACCATTGATCTTGTCCCACAACTTTTCTGCGCCACGCTTGGCCAAGGTGTGCTCAATATGCATGCTGCCGCGCAAACGAACCACGTCTTCTGCGGTGTAACCACGTTTGACGCCTTTCCAGCGAGGA
>JBJTXF010000389.1:0-4174 GCA_046082145.1 Limnohabitans sp.
CGCGCGGCTCACCCAAGCTTCTAACAACAATCCAGGTTGGTAGGGATGGTCAACGGTTTTGGCCATCATCATCAGCTCGCGTGACCATGCCGACAAAGTATCGAACCGACCGCTGTGAGGTAAATCTTTGAGATTAAAAAAGCGCGGAGCTGCGCCCACTTGGGTACACAGCATGTCGTGACATATTTTTTGTAAGCAAGACAACACCCATGCAGGCGGAAGGTCTGCCAACGCACTGACATCGCCCCGGCTGATTTGCAAGGGCAGCGACTTCCACGTGTTGGCCTTGATGCCAGATTGAAACATCCGCAGTGCGTCATCAGGACGGCCACCCGCAGCTTGCAACAAAACGCTGGCATCAGCAGCAGGTACGGATTGCTGCACCAGCCATTGGGTGGCCTGGTCCACCGAAGGCCAAACCATGTGGTGGTTTTGGCATCGGCTTCGGACCGTGGGAAGCAGTTCGTGCGCGGCCTGACATGCCAGGATGAATCGCGTGTCACCAGGCGGCTCCTCCAGGGTTTTGAGCAAGGTGTTGGCGGTGATGTGATTCATGCGCTCAGCGGGATTGATCAACACCACTTTTCCGCGCACACCCGCACTGGTGGTCTGGCTAAAGGACAGCATGTCACGCATGGCTTCCACTCGTATTTCTTTACTGGGTTTGCGCTTTTTGTCTTCGATGTCTTTGAGTGATTTTTCTGGCAATGGCCACTGCCATTCAAGCATGTCGACTTCGGGCATGAGAACCGTCAAATCTGCATGAGCCCGTACTGAGATGCCATGGCAACTGGGACAAACACCGCATGCGCCGTTATCCGTAGGGGCATGGCAAAGCCATGCAGCAGCCAACGCCAAGCCCAGTTCATATTGTCCCAATCCAGACGTGCCTTGTAACAATAAGGCGTGGCCAGGTCGCCTCATCAACGAGAGCAATTGGGACTGCAACCAAGGCGCTAAAGGTTTCATACAGCGCTGGTTGGTAAATAACCATGTTGAACCAACACTTGGCACACAGACTGGCGCACTTTGTCGACGCTTGCATCCGCTTGAATGATGGCAAAGCGCTCGGGATCGGCTTTCACGCGATCGGCATAAGCGTTGTGCACCTGTTCAAAAAAAGCCAACGGCTGAGACTCAAAACGGTCGGGCACTCGGGCCGACGCCAAGCGTTGTGCAGCGATATGCGGGTCTAATGAAAACCACAAAGTGATGTCGGGTTGTCGAATGCTTTTGTCAGGGCGGGCTTGCACCCATGCTTCCAATTGGGCCAATATGCCGGTGTCAAAACCACGACCGCCCCCTTGGTAGGCGAATGTGGCATCGGTGAATCGGTCGCAAAGCACCACTTGGCCTTTGGCCAATGCAGGTTCAATGACTTGCCGCAAATGGTCGCGTCGCGCGGCAAACACCAACAGCGCTTCGCACAGCGGATCCATCGCGTCATGTAACACCATGTCGCGTAGTTTTTCGGCCAATGCAGTCCCACCGGGTTCTCGGGTTTGCACCACCTCGCGACCGTGTTGGCGAAACATGTCTGACAACGCTTGAATGTGACTGGATTTGCCTGCGCCGTCTATGCCTTCAAAACTGATGAATACGCCGGTAGTTTGCATATCGGGCTTATTGTGCCTTGCCGCTTGTGATGCCACGTTGGTAGCGGTCAACCGCTGCATTGTGGTCGGCCAAGTTGTCGCTGAATTGGCTCGATCCGTCGCCACGCGCAACAAAATACAAGGCTTTGCTGGTGGCGGGATGCAATGTGGCCTCGAGCGCTGCTACACCGGGCATGGCAATAGGGGTGGGCGGTAGACCTTTATGCACATAGGTGTTCCAGGGGTGGTCGGTTTGCAGGTCAGCCCTTCTCAAATTGCCATCGAAGGAAGCCCCTAATCCGTAGATCACAGTGGGATCGGTTTGCAAAGGCATTTGTATGCGCAACCGGTTGTGAAACACGCTGGCAATCATGGGTCGGTCACTGCCTAGGCCTGTTTCTTTCTCCACAATGCTCGCCAATACCAAAGCTTCGTTGGCATTTTTGATAGGCAAACCCAAGTCACGGTTTTGCCAAGCCGTTGCCAAGTGTTTGTCCATCGCCTTGGTGGCACGGCGCATCAGTTCCAAATCGGAACTGCCTTTGCTGAAGTTGTAGGTGTCTGGAAAAAACCGACCTTCAGGGGCGACACCAGCTTTGCCCAAATGGCTCATGATTTCTTCGTCACTCAAACTGTTGGAATCGTGCTTTAAAAATTCAGATTTATTCATGGCTTGCCTGAATTGACGCCATGTCCAGCCTTCCACCAAGGTGAGGGTTTTCAAATTCTCCTCACCCCTGACCAACTTCGTGAGCAATTGCCAAGCAGATGTTTGCGCATCGATTTCATAGCTTCCCGCACGGATCAAGCGTGATTGGCCGCTGAATTTAAAAAAGAAATACAGCAGCGAAGGCGAAACATCGACACCGGAGTAAGCGACCGTTAGAGCGATAGATTTAACCGACTGCCCAGGTTCAATGGATATATCGACGGTGGGTTGAGTCAATGGCAGAGGCCGCCAAACCCACCAAACACTGCCAGCAGTTATCAGCATGGCCAGAACCAGCAACAGAACCAACCCTGTGCGCCAACGTGTTTTCAAAAGCCTGTCCTGCCTGTCAGTTAAATCGGACATGATAATAGAGGCATGAATTTCTCTGATCTTGCACCGAACCTTCCCTCACTGCCTGCATCGGGTTATTGCGCTCTGCCACATCTGGGGGTGATCGCGGCGCGCGGTGAGGATGCCGCCTCTTTTTTGCACAACCAACTCACACAAGATTTTTTATTGCTGGACGATCAACACGCCAGATTGGCTGCTTTTTGCAATGCCAAGGGCCGCATGCAAACCAGCATGGTGGGTTTCAAAACATCGCCACACGAGGTATTGCTGGTGATCAGCGCAGATTTATTGGCCCAAACCCTCAAGCGTTTGTCCATGTTTGTGTTGCGTGCCAAAGTCACTTTGACGGACGAGAGTACCCACTGGCAGGTGCTAGGTGGCTTCGGCTCTTCCCCGCTTGCTGTAACGCCATGGACCTTGACCCGACAGGGCAGCGCATGGCAAGTGACTTTGTACCCGGCTGCTGGCGTTGCCAGGCATTTATGTGTGTTACCGGCGCAAGAAGCATTGGCAAATGCACATGGGGATCTGCAAGATTGGTTACTCGGCGAGGTGCTCAGTGGTGTGGCAGATGTGCAAGCCGCCACCTACGAAGCCTTCGTGCCGCAGATGTTGAATTACGAGTCGGTTGACGGGGTGAATTTCAAAAAAGGTTGTTACCCCGGTCAAGAGGTGGTGGCGAGAAGCCAGTTTCGAGGCATATTGAAGCGCCGCACCTACCTGATGAGCAGTCCGGTGACTTTGCAGGCCGGCGTGGATATTTTCAGCAACAGTGACAGCAGTCAACCTGCGGGCTTGGTCGCTCAAGCGGTATCGCATACCCAACATGGCCATTGGGCATTGGTGTGCCTGCAAACCGCTGCCAAGCAAGCCGATTCGTTGTATCCCGCAGGCTCACCAGAGATCAAATTGCGCTTGCATCCCCTGCCCTACACCTTGCGCGAAGATATTTGACATCACATGGACGCTTGCAACATCGCGCGGTAGTCTGCAGGGCTGGCTTCGCGCGGATTGGTCTTGTGTGAATGGTCTGCCAACGCACCTTTGATGATGTCATCAAATTGTGAAGAGGTCACGCCCATGGCGGCCAAGCCGGTTGGCAAACCCAGTGCAGCGTTCATGCGTTTGATGGCGTCACCCAAGTCTTGGGCCGAATGTTGTCCATTAGGCAAGCCCATGGCCTGGGCCATGCGAGCCAGTCGGTGTTCTTGTTGCATGGATGGCGCTTGCGCATTGAACGCAATCACAGCAGGTAAAAACATGGCGTTCAATGTGCCGTGGTGCAACTTCGGGTTGATGCCACCCAAGCTGTGGCTGAGGGAATGCACACAACCGAGCCCCTTTTGAAAAGCCAGCGCACCTTGCATGGATGCACTCATCATTTGCAGGCGTGCGTGTTTGTTTTGACCATCGCGGGTGGCTGTTTGAATATGCGCCCAGCCGCGTTGCAATCCGTCAAGCGCAATGCCATCTGCAGGCGGATTGAACGCGCTGGACATGAAGGTTTCCATGCAAT
>JBJTXF010000390.1:0-2963 GCA_046082145.1 Limnohabitans sp.
CGCGCGGCTCACCCAAGCTTCTAACAACAATCCAGGTTGGTAGGGATGGTCAACGCTCTTTGAATTCTTGAACTTTTGCCATGTACACAGACTCTCACTGTCATTTGAATTTTCCCGAATTGCAAGCGCGCTTGAGTGATATCCGGCAAGACATGCATGATGCACAAGTCTCACGGGCATTGCTGATCAGCACCCGTTTAGAAACCTTTGAAGCTGTACACAGCATCACCATGGCGCATGACAATTTTTGGTGTACCGCTGGCGTTCATCCCGACGAAGACCATGTTCAAGAACCCACACTGGAGGATTTATTGCGTTTAGGACAACGTGACAAAGTGGTGGGCATCGGTGAAACTGGCTTGGACTATTACCGCTTGGGGGACCGCTCGGTGTCTGACATGGAATGGCAAAGATCCCGATTTCGAATTCATATTCGAGCTGCAAGACAGTTGGAACTGCCCTTGGTGATACACACTCGCAGCGCCAGTGCCGATACCCTGGCGATCTTGAAAGAGGAGGGCACCAGCGGCGACAGCCCACCCGCCACTGGCGTGTTTCATTGTTTTTCCGAAACAGCTGAAGTGGCCAGAGCAGCCTTGGATATGGGTTTTTGTATTTCTTTTTCGGGCATATTGACCTTCAAAAATGCCACTGACTTGCGTGATATCGCTGCTTGGGTTCCGTTAGACCGCATGCTGATAGAAACCGACAGTCCTTATCTGGCGCCTGCACCACACCGTGGCAAAACCAATGACCCATCACTGGTGCCTTGGGTAGCCAAGAAAATTGCAGAAATCAAAGGCTTGTCAGAGGAAACGGTAGCAACCCATACCACTGACAATTTCTTAAATCTATTCTCCAAAATTAATTACATTTAATTATTTAAATTAAGATCGGCGGATGAATACCATCCGCCCACAAAATCTTCGGTTGGCTTGTTGTCAACTTTCATTAATTCTGATGGTGGCTTTGCCATTGGTCACTTTCCCAGCAGACAGTGTTTACGGAAGGTACCTACCAGATATGTTGGCATTTGCAGGTTTAGGGTTGTGGGGAATCCTGACCGCGTTTCAACCTGAAACCAAACACCAGAAGATTGAAATCCATAGCTTGGGTGCGTTGACAGGCTTTTGGGCTGTGTTGGTGGCGATGCAGTACGCGTTAGGTTGGATACCCACTTCCATCGAGTTCACGCTGCTGAGCATCGGTTATTTACTGGCAGCTTTAATGGTTGGAGTGTTGGTCCGCATGTGGGTGAATGCAGGTTTCGAGCATGAGTTATTGCAGGCGTTTTTGACAGCCGTGCTCGTGGTCGCAGTGCTCAATGCAGTCGTCATTTTGGTACAAGCTTCACCTTGGATTTCGTATGTTGAGCCCTTCATAGAGGCAGATAATCCACAAAGGCCAGGAGGCATCATTTCGCAAACCAACATCGCGGGTACTTGGTGTGTTTGCGGCTTGATTGCACTGATCTTTTTATCGAAAGATCCCCAAGAAAAGACTGTTTCTATTTCCTTCTGGAAAATGGTTGTCATGGTGTTGCTGTTGTGGGCCATCAACACCACTCTGACACGTATTGCTCTTTTAGAAATAATCGCACTGTCGGTTTTATTGATGGTATTTAGAAAACCATTTGGTATCAGCCAAATATGGATTGGCTTACCGCTGTGGCAAGCATGCGTACACTTTGCAACGGTTGTATTTCAAGGGTTTAAGTCTGGAAGTGAAATAAGTATTTACAACAGATTCACTGAAAGCAACCAATCACGGTTTGATATTTACACAGGCGTGATTCACATCATCCAAGACAACCCCATATGGGGCATCAGCTGGCGGCAATTTCAATGGTTACAGATGAGCTATCCAGAGTTAGAGGGTGCGTTGGATCATGCACATAACTTGTTTTTACAAGTACAACTGGAGCTGGGCTTGGCGGGTTCTATCGGCTTGCTTGCATTTATGGTCTATTGGTTAATACAAAAGCAAGTGTGGTCAACGACGCGTCCAGCAGTGGTAGTGGGGTTGATGGTCGCTGCCATATTTGGCCTACACAGCATGACGGAATACCCCTTGTGGTACGCGCCCAGTTTGTTTGCATTCAGCATCGCGGTGGCTTTTATGGGCCATCAACCGATCATCACCTTCAAACCCTTGTACAAAATTTTCCAATTTGCATGGATGGCCTATTTACTGTTGGTCGCATGGGTATATGTTGACCACAAAATGGCATACGAACGTATCGTTCAATTCATGATGAAACCCCATGCGGTAACTGAACAAGATACGCAGAGCTTTTGGTTCAAAACCTATGACGACTACATGGAGCTGCAAAACACAGATATCGATCAATTCAATCATGTGTCACACACTGACAAAGTCATTCAACTCACGAATTATTTGACCCCGGCGATGCCTTTACATGCTTTGTTAAAGATCTATGTTTACAGCCAGCAGAACCACAAAGCGGTTGGTTTGGCTCGGAAAATATGCAAAATGAATCCCCAGTTGTGGAAAAACACTGTCATCTGGCATGTGACCCAAGGTCCAACGCCCATGAAAAAGTGGATACTGTCACAAGAAGCCGATGTCATACAGTGCACATCGCCCCTAAGCCCTTGAGAGATTTTTGATTGAAATATCTTTTCGCCCTTTGTCTATCTGGTTGTCTATCATTCACTGCCTGGGCAGGCAGTTATGAAGATTTTTTCTCGTCTATCCACTTCGACCGTTCAGACACGATTCAAGAATTATTGGACAGAGGCTTTGATCCAAATACTGTGAATGAGAAAGGCATCCCTGCACTGGTTTTGGCAATGGAATCTAAAGCCTGGAAATGCGCGATGGTGTTGATTCAATACAAAAAAATACACTTAAATAGCACCAATTTGAACGACGAAAATGCATTAATGCTGGCTGCCATTCATAACGAAGCAGACATAGCGCAATTACTGGTACAAAAAGGG
>JBJTXF010000391.1:0-12899 GCA_046082145.1 Limnohabitans sp.
CGACACATTGCCACCGCACCGCAAGACGTTGACATGCCCGTCACGCGGGGCAGCTGAACATGTCACACATGATTGACGTTTACAGCTGGCCTACCCCTAATGGGCATAAAGTGCACATCATGCTCGAGGAGTGTGGTTACAAGCTTGGGCGGGACTGGTTGGCTCACCCGATACACATCGGGCAAGGAGAGCAATTCACACCAGAGTTTTTGACCATCAGCCCTAACAACAAAATTCCTGCGTTGGTCGACCCAAACGGCCCTGATGGCAAACCCATCAGCTTGTTTGAATCGGGTGCCATTCTGCTTTACCTGGCCGCCAAAACAGGCAAGTTTCTGCCCAAATCTGACCGCGCCAAGTATGAGGTCTTGCAATGGTTGATGTTTCAAATGGGCGGGGTGGGTCCGATGCTCGGTCAAAACCACCATTTCCGTATTTACTCCCCAGAAAAGATTCCTTACGCGATTGACCGCTACACCAATGAAGCCAAGCGCTTGTACGGCGTGATGGACAAACAACTGGCTTTGGGCAAATACATCGCGGGCAACAGTTACAGCATTGCAGACATGGCTATTTATCCGTGGTTGCGCAATTGGAAAAACCAAGGGATTGATTGGGCCGATTTTCCGCGCCTTAAAGATTGGTTTGAACAAATCGGTGAGCGACCCGCTGTCAAGCGGGGTTGCGACGTTCTGGCAGATTTACGCAAGCCCTTGCAGAATGACAAAAAGGCCATGGAAACCTTGTTTGGCAAAGGTCAGTACGAAAAACGCTGACCTCAAAATTGCCAGCCTATGCCCACCAAACCGCCTTTACCAACGGCCGAGGCCTTGAATGAATCGCTGCCAATATTCACGGTACGTTCGGTCATTTTGGTGTAGTTGTATTCGGTGAATAAGTATTGAAACGGGTTGAGAAAGGTTTTAAAGCCAACACCGGCCCCATAACCGTCCAAACTGAAATTGTTGGCTGCATTCGTGGTGTCCATGCTGGCGTAGCCTAATTTTGCATAAGCCATAGATCCATTTCTGATCAATTGACCTAACACCAGCGACCACTGTGCATGGTTGTCAAACCCCATGTGGGTGCTAGAGGTCAGCCCGGTGCTGGTGTAATAGTCTTGAACTGCAGGCTTGGTGTTGAATAAATTTCTCTCGTATGTAAACCCCAGCGTCTGTCGCTCGGTCATGGCAAAGGTAAACCCCGCGCTTATCACCATCGGCATGCCAGTCGAATCCTGACTTTGAGCGTAGGCCCCGGCGGTAGAGTATTGCGTCAAACTTGGCGTAATTTGCTGAAAACCTGTTGCGGCCTGTAATTGCCAGCCTAAAAACAAATTGCTTTGGGCCATGGCTGGCGCCGCCAAACCACATCCAACACTGATGCAAACCCATATTGATTTCACAAACAATTTCCCATCAAGTGCTTTGACTGATACCCATTGTCCACCGAGTGATAGGTCGACAAATGTTCAGTCTTCTGAAGCCAGTTGACTATCGAATCAAATGGCGCATAAATTGCATCAACCAAACCAACCCAAAAACGGCAGGAAAATAGGCTCCATGAACTGTCTAAGCGGTTAGCAGCGGCAAACTCTTGCCGCTTTGGGTCGCAAAGAGGAAAAGTCATGCAGGTCAGATCGGTAAATACGGCAAACAATGTTTATAAGCCCGCGGCTAAGCTCTATAGCGTTGCCGAGGCACTGGCTGCCTTGAAATTGAATAGCAAGCTCAAGGTGAGCATACGCGATACTGCGGCCAATATCAGCGGCAAACTCAATGAATTAAAAAATATCCAAACGCAAATCACACAAATCAGTTTTCCAAGCGCAACAGACAAACTCAACCTGAACGGCGTGCAGCTCAAGCAATATAAAACATTGCTAACTAAATTGCCTGAAAACGCCTTGGTTTTGACCGATACATTCGGCGCACTCAACACCCATATCTCCTTGATGCGCGAGAACAATGCAAAGATAAACAAAATCATCCTGACACCCGAGACCGATCCCAATGCAAAGCAAACCATTTCACCTTGGGATTCGCAGTTATGGAGTAAATCGGTCAATGGCAAGTTTCAAATTCAAACACAGATCACAACCTTGGTCGGAGGAACGGCCACCACACCAAGTAGCTCAAATACCAATAACCAAAATGTGACAGTGCAGCCTACGGACATCATGGCCAAATTCACTACTTTTGAAGACACACAAGCATTGGCGGCCAACTATATGGGTTTGAAGGCCTTGGATGACATGGGTATGTTGGCTGGTATTGAGGCGTTCAAGGGGTCTGCCATCACCACAACCATCGCGCAAGGCAAAGCCCTGTCGACGTTATTTAACAAATATTCCACAGAGTTTTATTTAAATATCAGAGATACCACTTCCAATATTTCTAAAAATATCGATTTCATCGCAAACAGCAACAAAAAGCTCACTGGCATTACGCAAATTTGCAATATAAAACCTCTCGAAATCTCCAGAGAGCAAAACAGAAAGGCCGACTTGGCTTTGTCCAAAATGAAAAATCCTTATTCCATCAAGTATTTCGCCTGAACATATTTTTTAATTCCAAAAAATTTAAATTGAACAATTGAATAATTAAATATAGTTAATCAATGAATTGCCATGCCCTCTGTTTCAACACTTAGAACAATGATTACAAAAGGTCTTGGGCTGATAATGCCATTCATGTCAAGATTTTCTGGGCAGCAGACCATTCCTCTTTCGTTCGCAGCAGTATGCGCAGTCTCGATTGTGCTCGGCTTTCTCACGGCTTGTACGGACAACACATCGGACAGGGAAAGTAAATTTATCCCTGTGCCAGACAAAATTCAAACCAACAAAGCACAAGAGGAAGATGTGTTGAATCGTCGGGTTGAGTCTGTACTCAATGAGGGTATCAGTAGCCAAGAAGGACTGCAGGAGGCTCCGCGGGCTTCTAAAGTACGTCCACCCAATTCAGGCAAAGAGCCCATGTTGACCTTGGACAAAACCCTTAAACCATTAGGCGAGTTGGTCTATCACTCTGACAAACTGGACTACTACGAATGCAAAGGCGTGGTTGCCCCTTGGTTCTTGGAACTGGTCGTGGCAGAAATGAACTATTTCAATGAGCTTGCAGAACTGCAGTTTGTCGATCCTAAAACCTGTATCGTCACCCATGCCACTGAAAAAAGCTTGACGCCTGGACGCATCAGTATTCAGTTGTTTGAAAATTCCAGGCAGTTCGATCGGTGTATTCGCAATGAGGAATGTCCAATTTTTCGAACAGTCAATTTTGTGCCGAACCGAAACGCATTGCATCGATCTTATTTTCTTTCTGAGGTCAGTCGCAAACTGGTGCAGCACCACTGCGTGACAGACACAGGCAAATGGCATAAAGACCAAACCTGCTACACCATTGAATGATGGTTGACATAGAAGCCAGGGAGCTCAAGACCGGCAAGTTGATGCCGATTTCTTCCAAATAAAAACACTGCATGGCCATGAAAACTTTTTCTTCTTATGGATTACATATGTTGATGCTGTTTGCGCTGACCATCAGCAGCATAGCCATGGCAGAAGATCCAGCACCAGCCAAACCAGCTGCAGAAGCTGGTGGAACTCCCCCTAAAAAGGAAGAAAAAAAGGACGATGCAAAAGCACCTCCAGCGAAAGAACAACGCCCTCGCAGAACATTTGAAGGCCAAGAACCTTTGTTTTATTTCGATTCCAAACGTCGCCCATACATCGAGCCTTTTCACAAAACCGATCAGGAAGAGTATTTCATTTGCCGAGGAGTGATCGGTGAGTGGTACCGAGAACTCTTGGCCCAAGAATCCAATATGCTCGCCGAAAAAGACGGTCTAGACAAAGTCTCAGGCTCTACATGTGCAGTCAGACTGGTCGCTACCAATCATGGAAAAAAATTACCCATCGTATCGATAGAGTTGTATGTGAATTCCAACGTGATGCGTTCTTGTATCCTTGGAGATTCATGCCCACAATCGCGTACTGCAATCATGTATGTGCTGAACAAAACGCTTTATCGCAGTTACTTTATTACGGATCGCGAGAAAAAAATCCGGCGCTATTACTGCTTGGACAACAAGAGCAACATATTGGCTAAAGAAGAATGCTGGTATCACTTTTTTGACAAGGCAGCCAAAGAAAAACCAGCAGCAAGCGGCGGGCACTGACGCTTGGCCTGCCCGGAGGGGATCGAACCCCCGACCCACAGCTTAGAAGGCTGTTGCTCTATCCGACTGAGCTACGGGCAGTTGCCATGAAAAAAGGCCCGCCGGGCCTTTTTATCTCAATGGTCGGGGCGATAGGATTCGAACCTACGACCCTCTGGTCCCAAACCAGATGCGCTACCAGACTGCGCTACACCCCGATGCGTACATTCTACCCACACCCAAACACGCACTTGCATACATGCATTTTCCTGCAGATACATTGGGCAATAATCACCTGCAATAAGTCATCACTCAGGTCTCATGCAAATTAGCCAAGCCAATCATCAGGTGTCTCCTCCCCAGATTGAAATACCTCGGCAATACAACGCAGCAGCTGATTTGTTGATGCGGCATACCCAAAGGTCTGGTAAGCCAGCCTATATTGAAGCCCAAAGCGGCAAGAGACTGACATTCGCAGAATTGAACGATAAAGCTCACAGGTTTGCCCAAGGCATTTTGCAAAATGGACTGCAACAGGAAGACCGTGTTTTGCTGTGCATGCACGATGGATTGCAGTGGCCAGTGGCCTTTCTAGGCTGCATACTGGCAGGTGTGGTGCCCGTGGCGGTCAATACCTTGTTAACTTCGCAAGATTACTTGTACATGTTGCAAGATGCCCGAGCCCGCGCTCTGCTGATTTCCAAACCATTGTGGCCAGTGTTTCAACCCATCCTGCCACATTTAGAACACCCGTTAACCATCCTCAGTGATGCCAGCGATACCGCCCCGGGATGTGTTGACATTGAAGAATTGTGTGACAAACACGACCCACTTCTCCAGGTAGCACCGACATTGGCTGATGATGTGTGCTTTTGGTTGTATTCCAGTGGCTCAACCGGTTCCCCTAAAGGTACAGTGCATTTGCACAGCCACTTGATTCATACTGCTGAGTTGTATGGAAGAGGTGTCTTGGGTTTGCGAGAAGACGATCTGGTTTTTTCAGCTGCCAAGCTATTTTTTGCTTATGGACTGGGTAATGCATTGAGCTTTCCCTTGGCCATAGGTGCTACCACAGTGCTTTTGGGTTCACGCCCTACGCCAGCTGAAGTCTTTCATGTTCTAGAAGAGTATCAACCGACTGTCTTCTATGGTGTCCCCACCCTGTTTGCTGGACTACTGGCACATGCTCAACGCCCTTTCTCATCGCAACTCAATTTACGCGTGTGTACCAGCGCTGGTGAAGCTTTGCCCGCAGACATCGGATACAAATGGCAAGCTGAATATGGCGTAGAAATTTTGGATGGCATAGGCTCCACTGAAATGCTGCATATTTTTCTCTCCAATCAGCCAGGTCGCGTGCGATATGGCACCACAGGACAACCTGTTCCTGGTTACCAACTTCGACTTGTGAATGATCAAGGCGCGGAATGTTCCGACGGCGAGCTCGGTGAATTGCAAATCCACGGACCTAGCTCTGCTTTGATGTATTGGCGCAACCGAGAAAAAACCAAACATACTTTTGCAGGTGAATGGACTAGAAGCGGCGATAAATACAGCCGTGATACGGACGGCTACTATACCTACGGCGGCCGCAGCGATGACATGCTAAAAGTTGGCGGAATATATGTTTCGCCTTTTGAAGTGGAAGCCTGCTTGATGACGCATCCATCGGTGCTAGAGGCAGCTGTGGTGGGTCAATCTGACGATGAAGGGTTGGTCAAACCCAAAGCTTTTGTGGTGCTCAAAACGGGTCTTGCTACGACTGAAGCTGAATTGCAACACCATGTGAAAAGCCAATTGGCTCCCTATAAATATCCACGGTGGGTCTGTTTTTTGGCTGAATTACCCAAAACGGCCACTGGCAAGATTCAGCGGTTTAAACTGCGCACATGACACCATTTTTGATTTATTGCTACCTATGGAGAATGCCATGACTTCGCGTCGACAAGTACTCACCCAATCCGCTGCTCTGATCGGCGCTGTCTCAACAGGGTTGATCCTTCCTGCGCGCGCCCAAAGCGCCAAAATTCGAATTGGGTTGATGTTGCCGTACACCGGTACTTTTGCGCAACTGGGTATCGCTTGTGACAACGGATTTCGCATGGCCTTGGAAGAGAAAGGCAACAAACTCGGTGGCAGAGACATCGAATATTTCAAAGTAGATGATGAATCAGAGCCATCCAAAGGCGTTGAAAATGCCAACAAGTTGGTGCAACGCGACAAAGTGGATGTGCTGGTAGGCACCGTTCATTCAGGCGTTCAAATGGGCATCCACAAAGTAGCTCGCGAAACAGGGGTTCTCAATATCATTCCCAATGCGGGTATGCATGCTGCCACTCGCGCTTTGTGTGCGCCAAATGTGTTTCGAACATCTTTCACCAACAGCCAGCCCACACTGGCACTGGGCAATGTCATGGTGCAAAAAGGCCATAAAAAAGCGGTATGGATCACCTGGAAATACGCTGCGGGTGATGAGGCTGGTGAGGGTTTCAAGCAAGGCTACCTAGCCGCTGGCGGCACCATTGTCAAGGAACTCGGTTTGCCTTTTCCAAATGTGGAATTCCAAGCATTGCTCACGGAAATTGCATCCATCAAACCCGATGCAGTGGCGTGTTTCTTCTCTGGCGGGGGCGCCTCAAAATTCATTCGGGATTACGCCGCTGCAGGACTTGCAGGAAAAATACCTCTTTATGGTTCGGGCTTTTTGACCGAGGGACTGCTCGACGACGAGCTTGCTCCGTCTGCACAAGGCATCACCACCACGTTGCACTACAGCACTTCACTGTCGACCAAACGCAACGACGCATTCCGTTTGTCATATGCCAAAGCATTCAAAATGCAACCTGATGTTTACGCAGTTCAAGGTTACGATGCGGGTCAGTTACTGTTACAAGGTGCTGCTGCGGTCAGCGGAGATTTGTCCAACAAAAAAGGGCTTTACACCGCCATGGAAAACGCGGTGATAGACAGCCCCCGTGGCAAATGGACCATGAGCAAAGCGCACAACCCGATACAAGACATGTATGTGCGCGTGGTCAAAGGCAAAGAAAACGTGGTTCAAGGTATCGCTGCCAAAGCCTTGTCTGATTCAGGTGTGGGTTGCAAGCTGGGCTGATGGACTTCGCCAACTTTTCTATCCAGTTGCTTAACAGCGTTCAATACGGGTTGCTGCTTTTTTTATTGGCGGCAGGACTGACATTGATTTTCGGCATCATGGGTGTGGTTAATCTCGCGCATGGCAGTTTTTATATGCTGGGTGCTTACTGGGCGTATGCTTTGAGTGGTGCTTGGGACAACTTGTTCATGGCGGTATTGGCTGGCGCTGTTCTCAGCCTGCTGATAGGTTGGGGCCTAGAAAAAATCCTTTTCAAGCACTTTTACAAGCGAGACCATCTAGACCAAGTACTGCTGACATTCGGTCTGATTTATATCTTTGAAGAAATTCGCTCGATGGTATGGGGCGATGATGTGCACAATGTCGCCGTACCAGAATCGCTGAACTGGTCCATCAGCCTCACCGATACGCTGTCCTACCCAGCTTACCGTCTGTTCATGCTCGGTGTGTGTTCTTTGCTTGCACTGGGTTTGTGGTTGCTCATTAGCAAAACCAAAGTCGGTATGAAAATTCGTGCGGGCGCCTTCAACAGTGACATGGCCCAAGCCCTTGGTGTCAATATTGTTCGCTTGCATGCGCTTGTATTTGCTTTAGGTGTGACGCTAGCAGCGGTGGCAGGCATGTTGATTTCCCCACTCTCCAGTGTCTACCCCAACATGGGATCGCAAGTGCTGATCATGTGCTTTGTGGTGGTGGTGATTGGTGGCATCGGGTCAGTGCGTGGTGCTTTGACAGCGGCTTTGTTGGTTGGTTTGGTCGACACTTTTGGCAAAGTACTTTTGCCACAATTCGCTAGCATGTTGGTCTATGTGTTGATGGCGCTGGTATTGCTCTACAAACCCGAAGGCTTGTTCAAACAATGAGCAATCCACAAGCCCACCTAGAAACTTTGCCTATCAGTGTCAAATTGTCTTTGGTATTTGCATGTTTGGCACTGCTGTTTTTTCCTTTTGCCCAACAAGATTTTTATACGCAAATGGTCACGCGCATGATGATCTTGGCCATTTTTGCCATGAGCTTGGATTTATTACAAGGCATCACTGGCTTGGTTTCTTTGGGTCACGCAGCCTATTTTGGATTAGCCGGCTATGTAGTGGCCTATTTGTCGCCTGCTGAAGCAGGTGCGAATTGGTTACTTGCATTACCGCTGGCCATACTCGCTGCGGCATTAACCGCGCTGGTGATTGGCTTTTTTGTGGTCCGTACGCAGGGCATTTACTTCATCATGGTCACCATGGCGTTTTCACAAATGCTGTACTACCTCTTTTTCGATAACAAAGCCTTGGGCGGTTCTGATGGTGTTTATATCAATGTCCGACCCAATGGACTGGGCCTAGACATGGAAAACAAATGGGTGTTGTATTACTTCACTTTGGCATGCATGGTATTGACCTATGCTTTTTTACGCCGCTTGTTGTGGAGCCCGTTTGGCAGAACACTCAACGGCATTCGCTTGAACGAGCACCGCATTCGCGCCCTGGGATTTGCCAGCTTCAGCTACAAACTCACTGCGTTCACCTTGGCTGGCGCGCTGGCGGGACTGGCTGGTTTTTTATGGGCGGCGCAAACCGGTTATGTCAATCCAGAACTCATGGGTTTTCATATGAGCGCACATGCCATCATGATGGTGATTTTGGGTGGTATGGGTAACGTGGCTGGTGCCATGATCGGCGCTTTTGGTTTTGAACTGTTTTTGCATGTGTTCAAAGATTTACCCAAAATTGGCACTTTTGATATGGGCAAACACTGGCAACTGTGGATGGGCAGTTTGATTGTGTTGTTGGTGGTAGTAGCACCCCAAGGACTGATGGGCTTATTGCGCAGAAAGCAGATCAGCGATGAATGAACCACTGTTAAAGGCCCATGGCTTGAGCAAACGCTATGGGGGGTTGTTGGCGGTCAATGATGTGTCGCTGTCTTTGTACAAAAACCAATTACACGCAGTCATCGGCCCCAATGGGGCGGGTAAAACGACCCTTACCCATTTGCTCAGTGGAGACGTATCCGCAACCAGTGGCGAGTTGTGGCTCAAAGGTCAACGTGTCACGGGTTGGCCGCACCACCGGTTGTCCTTGCAAGGTTTGGGGCGCAGTTACCAAAAAACAAATGTCTTTCTGGCGCTAACCGTTTGGGATAACTTGATGCTGGCCGCGCAGTCGCGCAGCGGCTTGGCACCCTTTAACCCGTTATCTTGGCTTCGCAACGCATCTTCCGACACCATGGTTCGTCAACGCGCAGAACGCGCGCTGCAGTTGGCCGCGCTGGTGTCTGTACAAAATTTGGTGGCGGCCAACCTCAGCCACGGCGTTCAACGCCAATTAGAAATTGCCATGGTGCTGGCCACTGAACCGCAAGTGTTATTGCTTGACGAACCCCTGGCAGGCATGGGAGCAGCTGAAGCTGAATCCATGATCGGCTTGTTGCATCAACTGAAAAAAGACCATGCCATGTTGCTGGTAGAGCACGACATGGACGCGGTTTTTGCGCTGGCTGAAGTGTTGACGGTAATGGTTAACGGCACAGTGATTGCCACAGGCATACCCGGCGTCATACGCGCTGATGCCAACGTTCAAGCGGCCTACCTGGGCGAGGAATCGGCATGAACAAACCCTTGCTACAAGTCAG
Source organism: Limnohabitans sp. (assembly GCA_046082145.1). Classification (GTDB taxonomy): domain Bacteria; phylum Pseudomonadota; class Gammaproteobacteria; order Burkholderiales; family Burkholderiaceae_C; genus Limnohabitans. The sequence continues at coordinate 9,902 of JBJTXF010000391.1, forward strand.
TGGTCTCAACACCTTCTACGGTGCCAGCCATGTGTTGCGCGATGTGAGTTTCAAAATTGCGCCTGGCCAAACCATTGGTTTGATGGGAAGAAATGGCATGGGTAAGTCCACATTACTCAAATCCATCACTGGTCTTGTCAAACCCCTAAGTGGTCGAATCGAATTTCAAGACACTACCATTCACGATCGAAAACCTGATGACATCGCCATGCTGGGTATGGCCTACGTGCCTGAAGGCAGAGGTATTTTTGGCAATTTGAGTGTTCACGAAAATTTGGTGATGTCCGCGCGTGCCGGTGTTCGCGGCCAAAAAGATTGGACCTATCAACGCGTGCTTGATACTTTTCCTCGTCTGACTGAACGATTGGAGTTTGGCGGCCAACAACTCAGCGGTGGTGAGCAACAAATGCTCAGTATTGGCAGGGCATTGATGACCAACCCTGATTTGTTATTGCTAGATGAAGCTACTGAGGGACTGGCTCCACTGATTGCTCAAGAGATATGGCGTATCTGCGAATTGGTTTCTAAATCTGGCATCAGTACTGTGATCGTGGATAAAAATTGGCAACATGTGACGCGTATCACGCAACGCAATCTGATTTTGGTCAAAGGTGAAATAGTGTTCGAGGGCAGCAGCTCGGAACTTTTGGCGCAACCGGAATTGCTCAAGCAACATCTCGGAGTCTGAAAATGCTTCCCTCACGCACCCAAATCGCCATTGTTGGCGCCGGCCCTTCCGGTTTGTTGCTGGGTGCATTTCTTCATAAGGCAGGCATAGACCATGTGCTGATCGAACGCCAATCGCCGGGCTATGTACTCGGCCGAATTCGCGCGGGCATTTTGGAACAAGGAACCGTGAATTTGTTGCGCGAAGCCGGGGTGGGTCATGGGGTCGACAGCGCTGGCATTGTTCACCACAGCATTGAGTTGGTTTTCAAAAGCACACGCCATGCGATTGATGTCACCGGGCTCACCCAAGGAAAAGTGGTCACGGCTTATGGACAGACCGAACTAACACACGACTTGATGGACCACCGTGAATCGTTAGGGTTGCACACGGTGTATGAAGTGGCAGATGTGCAATTGCACGGATTCGACGGCAACAACCCCTGCGTAACTTTCCACAAAGACGGTGTGGCTCACACACTGGCCTGCGACTTCATCGCAGGTTGCGATGGTTACCACGGCGTGGCACGCGCCAGTGTTCCCAAGACCGCCATCACTGAATTTGAAAAGGTGTACCCGTTCGCTTGGCTGGGCGTGCTGGCAGACGTGCCGCCCGTGTCCAGCCATGCGATTGTTTATGCCAACAGCGATCGTGGCTTTGCCTTGTGCTCTATGCGCAGCATGACCCGCAGTCGCTATTACGTTCAATGCCCAAGCACCGACAGTGTGGAGCAATGGAGTGACCAACTGTTTTGGGATGAAATTCGCCTTCGACTCGATCCAGAACTGGCGCAACGCATGCAAACTGGCCCTTCCATTGAAAAAAGCATGGCTCCGTTGCGCAGTTTTGTCGCCGAGCCGATGCGCTTTGGGAGATTATTTTTGGCGGGGGATGCCGCGCATATCGTGCCACCTACGGGCGCCAAAGGGTTGAACCTGGCAGCCAGTGATGTCAAGTACCTCAGCAACGCTTTGATCGAACATTACTTGGAAAAAAGCGACCTGGGCATTGACCATTACTCTCAAAAAGCCCTTGCACGTATCTGGCGCGCCGAACGTTTTTCCTGGTGGTTAACTTCTCTCATGCATCAGTTTCCCGAAACGGGTGCGTTTGGCCAAAAAATGCAAGAAGCCGAATTGGAGTATTTGGTCAACAGCCCCGCGTTGTCCACCTCGTTGTCTGAGAACTACGTCGGTTTGCCTTTGGATTTCGCAAGCTAATCACCCCTGCACCTCTTGTATTCATGCCAAGTATCAAACGTTTCAAGCCTTCTGACCATAGCCTTCATGGTGTGCGCATATTGAGCGTTGCGCTGAATTTGCCTGGCCCTGCAGCATTGATGCGATTAGCCGACATGGGCGCAACCTGTACCAAGTTCGAGCCCTTGCCGCCAGATGGTAGTCCACAAGGCAGTCCCAGCGATCCTATGGGCATGTATGCACCGCATGCTTATGCGCAGTTGCATGCTGGCATCAAAGTGCTGCAAGCTGATTTGAAGTCAAGCGCCGGTCAAACCAAGCTACATGCCTTGCTCGCCAAATCCGATGTGTTACTGACTTCGTTTCGACCATCGGCACTTCGCAAGCTGGGTATGGACTGGTCGACTTTAAATACACAGTTACCAGCGCTCAATATGGTGAGCATTGTGGGTGCCAAAGGTACTGCTGCTGAAATTCCAGGACACGATCTCACCTATTTGGCCGCCCATGGCTTGGTCAATGGCTTGGAACTGCCCGCCACTTTGTTTGCAGACATGGCAGGTTCTGCATTGGCGGTTGAAGCGGTGCTCAAAGCATTGATACAGCGCAATCGCATGGGGCGTGGTCAGGGTAAAGGGGTATTTCAAGAGGTCGCGTTAGAAGATGCAGCAGCCTATCTGGCTTTGCCTCGCCACTGGGGGTTGACACTGCAACAAGGCAGTGTGGGTGGGGCACATGCAGGTTATGCTGTCTATGCTTGCATCAATGGACGTGTGGCAGTGGCCGCGCTTGAACCGCATTTTGCGAGTCAATTATTGACTGTGGCAGGTATTTCATCTGCCGAAAACACGCACCAAACCATGATGAAGCCTGCGACCCGAGAAGCACTTTGCCGTTTCTTTGCAGGCTTGACCCGTCGTCAAATCGATTTACTGGCAGTAACCCATGACCTGCCATTATTGAGCTTGCCGTGACAGTCTGAGCGCTTGGGAAACAACTTCTACTGCCCTCAAACGAATGGCTATTCATTTTTTTCGGGGCGGCAAACCCGTGTGCTGGGTCAGTATTTTTCCTGGTGAGGCTTTTACCCTACCCAATGTGACTGGCGAAGTTTGACTGACAGCGTGCGTGC
>JBJTXF010000392.1:0-4921 GCA_046082145.1 Limnohabitans sp.
CACTGGTTTGGGTGGCCATGCCCTGCAATCCGCTTTGCGTGATGATGTAGCCGTCTTTCATGGTCAGTTGACCGTCAAAAATCTGGGTGTTGGGCTGATGTCCGATGGCAATGAAACAACCGTGCACCGCCAATTCGCGGGTGCTGTGGTCTTGGGTGTTTTTCAGTCGGACGCCGGTCACGCCCGACGCATCGCCCAGTACCTCTTCCAACACGCTGTGCAATTCCAGGACGATTTTTCCAGCCTTGACCTTGTCCATCAGTTTGTCAATCATGATGGCTTCAGCTTTGAATTTGTCGCGGCGATGTATCAGATGTACCTTGCTGGCGATATTAGACAAATACAAAGCTTCTTCAACAGCGGTATTGCCGCCACCGACCACACAGCACACTTGTTCACGGTAGAAAAAACCATCGCAGGTGGCGCAACCTGACACGCCTTTGCCCATGAATTGCTGTTCGGACGGCAAACCCAGGTATTTGGCCGAAGCGCCGGTGGCGATGATCAGCGTATCGCAGGTATACGTGCCGCTGTCGCCAAACAAGGTGAAAGGGCGTTGGCTGAAATCAACGTGGTTGATGTGATCAAACACTATCTGGGTATGGAAACGCTCTGCATGCGCTTGAAATCGTTGCATCAAGTCAGGGCCTTGCACGCCGTCGACATCGGCTGGCCAATTGTCTACATCGGTGGTGGTCATCAATTGCCCGCCTTGGGCCATACCGGTGATCAAGGTAGGTTTCAAATTGGCGCGTGCTGCATAAACGGCGGCACTGTAACCGGCAGGGCCAGAGCCCAATATAAGAACTTTGCTGTGTTGTGGGGAGGACATGGTGTACTTCAGTATGAAAAATCGGGTGCAAAAACGCGCCGCCAAGACTGTGATTTTAGGCTTCTCAGCGAATCTAGGCATGATCGCGCCTGTTAAGCTTACGCACGGCAATGACTTACTCTCTTCACACCCTCAACAATTCCAAGGACGCTGCGCCTGCAGTCACCGGTTGGCAACGGTTTTTGCAGGAAATTGCCTTGTCTTTGGGTTTTGTTTTTTTGATGTTTTGGCTGGTGGCTTTGCTCAGCCATTCACCCCAAGATCCTGCATGGACCACTTCAGGCTCTGGCAACATGGTTCACAACTGGGGTGGACGCGTTGGTGCTGCCATCAGCGATTTGGGATTTTTCATCGCTGGCTATTCCATGGTGTGGTGCTATTTGGCTGCAATGATGGCCTGGTTAAAAGCGCTGGCAGCACGTTTGCGAGGTGGCATCAGCCCGTTCGCCGAGCAGCCTGTTTGGCGGTTGAGTCGCTGGGCATTTTGGAGCGGTTTGGTATTGCTGATGTTGTCAAGCACGGGTTTGGAGTACACACGGCTTTATCGATTTGAGTCGCACCTTCCAGGGCACCACGCGGGTGGCATTTTGGGATTTTTGGTAGGTGGCGCGGCCAACAAATGGCTCGGCTTTAATGGCTCTGCGCTGGTTTTTATCGTGTTCATGTTGGTGGGTTTGTCGTGGACATTTGGGTTTTCTTGGGTGCAACTTTCCGAAAACATCGGCGCGCGTATTGACCAAGCATTGACCGATTGGCGCGAACGCCGCGAAATGGCCGAAGACTTGGCCATGGGCCAGGCCGCCGCCAAAGAGCGTGCGCAAGACATGTATGCTGAATTTACCGAATCGCCAGAGACGGTATCGCGTTCTGTTCGTATTGTGGTCGAGCCAGAGCCAATCGGGGTCCTCAAAAGCGAACGCATGGCGCGTGAAAGACAAAAACCGCTTTTCAATGACATGCCAGATTCACGTTTGCCGCAAGTGGATTTGTTGGACGATTCACAGGCCAAGCACGACCCGGTCGATGCCGAGACCATTGAATTTACCAGCCGTTTGATTGAGAAAAAACTCCGCGATTTCGGTGTCGAGGTCAAGGTCCTTGCGGCAGCCCCTGGACCGGTGGTGACACGCTATGAAATTGAGCCTGCCACGGGCGTCAAAGGCTCACAAATCGTTAACCTTGCCAAGGATTTGGCCCGCTCTCTTAGCATGGTGTCGATTCGCGTAGTGGAGACGATACCTGGCAAGAATTTCATGGCACTGGAGTTGCCCAATGCAAAACGCCAGTCCATACGATTGAGTGAAATTTTGGGCTCAGAGGTTTACAACGAAGCCAAGTCGATGTTGACCATGGGGTTGGGCAAAGACATTGGTGGCCATCCCGTGGTGGCTGATTTGGCCAAGATGCCGCATGTGTTGGTCGCCGGCACCACTGGCTCGGGCAAATCGGTGGGTATCAACGCCATGATTTTGAGCTTGCTTTACAAGGCTGAAGCGCGTGACGTGCGCTTGTTGATGATCGATCCCAAAATGTTGGAGATGTCTGTCTATGAGGGCATTCCGCATTTGCTCGCGCCCGTGGTGACCGACATGCGCCAAGCAGCGCATGGTCTGAATTGGTGTGTGGCCGAAATGGAGCGGCGCTACAAACTGATGAGCAAATTGGGCGTGCGTAACTTGACGGGCTACAACCACAAGTTGGAAGAAGCGCGGTACGCAGGGCACAGCTTGCCCAATCCGTTTAGTTTGACCCCCGACGATCCAGAACCGTTGGAGCGATTACCACACATTGTGGTCATCATTGACGAGCTGGCTGACCTGATGATGGTGGTCGGAAAGAAAATTGAAGAGTTGATTGCACGCCTGGCGCAAAAAGCCCGTGCTGCGGGTATCCACTTGATTTTGGCCACCCAACGCCCCAGTGTTGACGTGATCACGGGATTGATCAAAGCCAACATACCCACGCGCATCGCATTTCAGGTCAGCAGCAAGATAGACAGCCGTACCATTCTTGACCAAATGGGCGCTGAGGCATTGCTGGGCATGGGGGACATGTTGTATTTGCCAAGCGGTACAGGTTTTCCCATACGTGTACACGGGGCATTTGTTAGCGATGAAGAAGTTCACCGCGTGGTGAGTTACTTGAAAACACAAGGTGAGCCCAATTACATTGAAGGTTTGCTCGAAGGCGGTACGGTGGATGGTGACAGCAGTGCCCCCGATTTGTTTGGGGACACCGCGAGTGAAAAAGACCCGATGTACGATCAAGCGGTTGAAGTGGTTTTGAAAAATCGCAAAGCCAGCATTTCTTTGGTGCAGCGACATTTGAAAATCGGTTACAACCGCGCAGCTCGCTTGGTGGAAGACATGGAAAAAGCCGGCATGGTCAGCGCCATGAGCAGCAACGGGCAGCGGGAAATTTTGGTTCCTAACCGGCAGGAATGAATGCACCAAAAGATGTGCATTGTCAGACCAACGTTCAAAGCCCCGGGTCATGTGTGAAGTTTTTTAGGTGTTCTTTCATCAGCATATGTTGAAACCTTTTTTTCGAAAATTTTTCGGCTTTGCCTCGCTGCTGTGGTGCACTGTTGCGGCGGCTGACAGCGTTGACAGTTTGTCGTTGTTTTTGAAATCCACCCGCAGTATGCGTGCCGATTTTGTGCAAACTGTGATTTCTCCGGCGAAAGAAAACAGACCTGCTAAAACCAAAATGTCGTCGGGCACCTTTGCATTTGTGCGGCCCACTGTGTTTCGCTTTGACTATGCCAAACCTTTTGTGCAAAACATCGTGGCGGATGGGCAATATGTGTGGCTGTATGACGCAGACCTGAACCAAGTGACGCAGCGCAATCAATCGCAAGCCTTGGCTACCACACCAGCTTCATTGATTGCCTCAGCCAACGATGTCGCCAGTTTGCAAAAAGAATTTTTATTGCTTGCGCAACCGGATGCTGATGGTCTGCAATGGGTAGCCGCCACACCGCATGCCAGCGACAGCAGTTTGCAACGAGTGCGCATTGGGTTGCGTGTCAAAGCGGATTCGGTGCAGTTGGCGCAGTTGGATATTTTGGATGTGTTCGGAACACGTTCATTGATCAAATTTGAGCGAACCGATATCAATCCCAAACAGATGACGTTGGCACAATTCAAATTCGTGCCGCCCAAAGGTGCAGACGTGATTCAGCCCTGAGGCCAATTGGTGCCCGCACTGAATGTAGCCAATTCCCATCAACCGCTGGCCGAACGGTTGCGGCCGCAAACCTTGTCGGAGGTGGTGGGGCAACAGCATGTGTTGGGCGAAGGCAAAGCACTTCGTATCGCCTTTGAGTCTGGTCAGCCACACAGTTGTGTGTTGTGGGGACCACCTGGTGTCGGTAAAACCACCATAGCGCGGTTGATGGCCAGTGCGTTTGATGCCCAATTTATTTCCATCAGTGCAGTGCTTGGAGGTGTGAAAGAAATTCGCGAAGCGGTCGAACGGGCGCTAATGGCTCGTGATTCGACGACGCACCAGCGCACCATTGTGTTTGTCGATGAGGTGCACCGTTTTAACAAAAGCCAGCAAGATGCTTTTTTGCCGCATGTGGAGTCGGGCTTGTTCACCTTTATTGGGGCCACCACAGAAAACCCTTCGTTTGAGGTGAATTCGGCATTGCTGTCCCGTGCTGCGGTGTATGTGTTGCAACCTTTGAGCGACACAGAATTGGCTCAAATCGTTGACAAGGCTTTGGCCTTGCAAGCGATACCACAGCTGGAAGACGATGCATTGAACCGTTTGATGGCATACGCTGACGGCGATGCCCGCCGGTTACTCAACACCTTGGAAACGCTCGGCGTTGCAGCCCAGCGCGAATCGGTTCAAGCCATCACAGACACATGGTTGATGCAAGTGCTGGGCGAGCGCATGCGTCGTTATGACAAAGGCGGGGACCAGTTCTACGACAGCATCAGCGCTTTGCACAAATCTGTCCGTGGCTCAGACCCAGACGCAGCCTTGTACTGGCTGGTGCGCATGCTGGATGGCGGTGCAGACCCAAAATACATGGCGCGTCGCATGATTCGCATGGCAGCCGAAGACATTGGTTTGGCC
>JBJTXF010000393.1:0-3796 GCA_046082145.1 Limnohabitans sp.
TGTGTGTGTGACTGCCATCCGGCTTTGTCGGCAGTGGCTTGCAACACCTCGCGCGCACGCTCGTCCGACAAATGCGTCAAGCGGTATTGCAAGCCACTGCCGACAAAGCCGGATGGCAGTCACACACACAACCGCAACAGCAAGCCGCGCAAGGCGAATGGTTGCAAGGCCAAGGCATCGCTTATGCGCGTTACACCCACAGCAAATGGCCAGGCTTCGGTGCGGCCTGGGCGGCTTGGGTGGCGGATGTGCAAGTGCATCGAACCACGGGTGAAGTGCAGGTCAAGCGGGTGGTGGTCGGCCATGATGCAGGCCGGGTGATCAACCCCCGAGGTGTGGCACAACAAGTGCATGGCAATGTGTTGCAGACCACCAGTCGTGCTTTGATGGAAAACATCCAAACCGATGCCAGCGATGGCCGCGTGACCACAGCCGAATGGGGCGCTTATCCGATTTTGAATTTCAAGCAAGTGCCGTTGATTGAAGTGGTGCAAATGCCAAGGCCTTTGCAAGACCCGTTGGGTGCGGGTGAATCGTCTTCGGTGCCGGGCACCGCAGCCATCGCCAATGCCATTTTTGACGCCACCGGTGTGCGTTTTAGGCAACCGCCTTTTACACCCGAGGTGGTACGTGCGGCACTGCATCCGCTGCAAGCGCCAACAGCCCCGGTGCCAGACATCACGCCCGAAACCACGAAACCACCGCGTTCTGCACAACCCGGTTTAGCCATTTCGTGGGGACGACGCTTCGCGCAAATCGGCGGTGTGTTGTTGGCAACGTTGGCCGTGGTCACCACATGGGTGGGCGTGCGCAGCGCATTGCCTCGCGTGTTGCCGGTGTCAAATGCGTTCAGCGATGCGCAAATATCGCGCGGTGCCGAACTGGCCGCGCTCGGTAATTGCATCAGTTGCCACACCGCAGACCAAGGCCTGTCCATGGCGGGTGGCAAACCTTTTGTCACACCGTATGGCACGGTGTACAGCACCAACCTCAGTCCTGATCCAGAGACTGGCATGGGCACTTGGTCTTACCAAGCGTTTGCACGCGCAATGCGTGAAGGTGTTTCGCGAGACGGGCATGCTTTGTACCCAGTGTTTCCCTTCACATCATTTGCACGCTTGGGCGATGAAGACATGACTGCGTTGTATGCCTGGTTGATGTCGCAACCACCGGTGGTGAACCACACACCGGCCGCAGAAATGTGGGGCGGTATGAACCTGCGACCGTTGTTGTCGGTCTGGAACAGCATGTTTCACCAAGACCGGCAAGAGCGTTACGACAGCAGCCAAACCGCGTTATGGAACCGAGGCGAATATTTGGTGAATGGCGTGGCGCATTGCGGTGCGTGTCACACCTCTCGCAATGGGCTGGGTGCGGAACAAAAAAGCACCGGCTATTTGCAAGGCGCGTTTGTGGACGATTGGTATGCACCGGCTTTGACAGATGTCAACGCATCGCCGATGCCGTGGCGTGCAAAAGATTTTTTCAACTACCTGCGTCATGGCTTCAGCGGCTTTCACGGCACGGCCAGCGGCCCCATGGCCCAAGTGGTGCGCAATTTGCAAACCGTGTCAGATGACGATGTGAAAGCCATGGCGGTGTATTTTGCATCGTTGAATCCCAAAGCCGCGTCGTTGGACGATGCCGACTTCGGTGCACGCGCCAGCGCTGTGGTGACCCAAGCCGCAGAAAAAGCACCACCGCCCGATGCTGCTGCCCGTCAATTTGCGGGCAGTTGCGGCGCATGCCACCATGAGGGTGACGGACCACAGTTGTTGGGTGTGAACCAGCCTTTGGCACTCAACAGCAATTTACACAGCGACAGCCCAGCGAATCTGGTGAAGGTGATATTGCACGGCGTGCAACAACCTGCCTCGCGCCAGATCGGTTTTATGCCTGCGTTTGAAAACAGTTTGAGCCAAGCGCAAATCGTTTCATTGGTGAAATGGATGCGACAACGCTTTGCCCCCGGTAAACCCGCTTGGTCGGATGCCGCCATCAACAAGGAATTGCCATGAACGTTGGTTCACAACCTGTTGTTCATACGCGCTATGCGGCGCTACTGTGGTCGCGTACACGCAGTTTGATTGGGGGCTTGGCTTGCACTTGCTTGGGTTTGTCAAGCTTTGCCAATGGGCTCAAACCCGATTCCAGTAAGTCTGAACGTATCGCGATGTTTCGCGAAAACGTCGACAAGATTTTGCAGCAACTGCATACCAAGCAAGGGCCGGGGTTGGCGGTGTGGGTGGCGCTTGATGGCGAGGTGATTTACAAAAATTGGGGAGGGCTTGCACACCGCGAACAACGCTTACCGATTGATGGCAACACCGCGTTCGAGTTGGCTTCAGCGGCTAAACCCTTGACCGCCACCTTGGCCTTGCAATTGGTGGAAAGCGGCGGGTTGAAGTTGGAAGACAAAGCGGTTGACTGGCTGCCTCAGTTACCTAAGACATGGTCAGGCATCACCGTCTTGCATTTGCTCACCCACCGCGCGGGCATACCTGATTACATGAAACAAATCAACGCCGACAAGCTGATGATGCTGGATGGTTTGACCAACGAAAAACTCATGCAACGTTGGGTGCAATCTGATCCATTGCGGTTTGCGCCCGGCTCTTCGGTGGAATACAGCAACAGCAACTACGTGTTGCTGGCCGAAATCATCGCCAAAGCCTGTGGGAAATCCTTTGGCCAATGCATGCGTGAAAAAGTGTTGGAGCCAGTGGGTATGCGTCACACGTGGGTCGAGAGTGAATCGCAGTCATCTGTTTCGTTGCTGGCGTTGAACTATGCATTGACCCGTCGCACCAAAGGCATACAACTGCTGACCGAAGGCCCCACCGGTATTTACAGTTCGTTGACCGATTTGGCTGCGTGGTTTCAAGCGTTTCAAAGCGGCCAGTTGGTCAGCCCTGCCACCGCTTCGCGCATGACACAACCCAGCGACAACGGCCCGGTGTTTGACAACGGCGATGGTTATGGCATGGGATGGGTGCTGCCCGCTGACAGCGCCAAAGAATGGGTGTATGCGCACGCGGGACAAAAAGACGGTTATCGGACATTGATGCACGCCAACCCGCATTACAAAGTGAGCTACATCATCCTCAGCAACGGCGGTGACTTTGTGCAACAAGTCAGCACCGAAGTGAATTACTGGATCTCCGGATTGTTTGAAGGTAAATACCGTTGATGGGGTGGGTAATTGGGTGGGAAACCCCCACCCAATTTCTCCCAATTACCTGTTCAAAGCTGATAGCGATTCAGCGGCTGTCCCGCGGCTTGTCGCCGTTGCATTTCCAAACGCTCGAACATGGTCAGCATGGTTTCGATGCGTGGGGGTTTGGGCAGCAGGGCTAGCTCGTAGGCCAAGGTTTGTGCGCTGAGTTGGCATTGGTCGACCAGATAAGCGATGCCCGCCAGCGGTTGGGGTTGGTGGTGTTGCACTTGCACCCATTGCGACCGAAACCATGCACGGGCCAGCAGCCACAGCTTGCGTTTGCCGCTGACCACGCTGCGGTGATTGACTGGGTCCATGCCGTTGCGTCGCAGTTGGTGGCCAATCTCGGCATAAATCAAATTCGCCGACCAAATGGCGGATCGACAATCGCGCGGCAAATGGGCGATGCCTGCGCCGGATTGTTTGTACAAACGGTCGGCCTCTTGCAGCACGCGTTCGACCACGCGTTGCAACGCGGGGGTGCATTGCGGCGCTTGCAACCAGTCATCCGCGTCGATGCCTTCATCGCGCAACCATTGCAAGGGCAAATACACCCTTCCCATTCGGGCATCGTCACCG
>JBJTXF010000394.1:0-2893 GCA_046082145.1 Limnohabitans sp.
GGGCACGGTGTTTACTTGGCAAGCTTTGATGGCCAGCATTTTTGCATTGGTTTCGATCACATTTGGAGCGCTGTACCAGAAAAGGTTTTGTCCATCTTTTGATTGGCGCACAGGTGTGGTGGTGCAATTCATACCCACTGCGGTCGTCACTGGCCTGGGAGCTTGGTGGTTTGAATCTGGTCGCATGGATTTCACGGGTGAGCTGGTCTTTGCTTTGGCATGGTTGGTATTGGTATTGTCGGTGGGTGCGGTGAGTTTGTTGAACTGGTTAATTCGGCAAAGTAGCGCGGTCAATGTAGCTAGCTTGTTTTACCTGGTTCCTCCGTGCACTGCCCTGGTGGCTTGGGCGCTGTTTGGTGAATCTTTTTCTTCAATGGCTTTGTGGGGCATGGCGATGGTAGTGGCTGGTGTTTACTTAGCAAGGAAATAATGCTGTGAAAACTTTGTAATGGCCACTGATTGACTTCGTGTATAAATGCAATAGTAAATTTGTTTGGCTAAGAGGAGTTTTGCTTCGCAGGAGTTCGGCATGTTTGATTTTTTTCCTGTTTCTTCCAACGATTTTGACGGCCCTGTATTGGTCACTGGCGCGGGTGGATGCATTGGCAGTTGGACCCTGGCGTTGCTTGAACATGCTGGTGTTGAAGTGCATGCTTTCGATTTGCAAATTGACAAACGCAGGCCAGGCTTACTCATGGACAACGCAGCCTTGGATCGCGTGGTATGGCATGCAGGTGACATTGCTGACACGCAGGCTGTCAAAGATGTGGTGAAAAAAAGTGGCGCGAAAGCCATCATTCACTTGGCTGCATTGCAAGTGCCTTTTTGCCGGGCCGATCCGGTGGCGGGTGCATTGGTCAATGTGGTGGGGACGGTCAACGTGTTTGAAGCCGCCATGGCGTGCGGTGTGCAACGATTGACTTACGCCAGTTCGGTGGCTGCTTACGGCGCATTGGACAACGGTGGCGCCATGTCCACTTTGTATGGAGCCTATAAATATTGCAATGAACAAACTGCCAAGGTGTATTCAGAGGAAAACGGATTACACAGCGTCGGTATTCGCCCTGGTGTGGTGTATGGCATTGGCCGTGACCAAGGCATGACATCCAAGACCACCGTGGCAATTTTGGCTGCAGCTGCCAACAAGCCTTATGCCGTTCCTTTCAGCGGTGATGTCTCTTGGTTGTTTGCGGGTGAAGTTGCCAGTGCATTCATTCGAAGTGTGGCGCAGTTGCGAACAGGTGCGCCCGTGTTTGATTTGAATGGCCAATATGCCACTGTTGAACAGGGTATGTCTATTCTCAAAGCGCTGGTGCCCGATGCGAATATCAAGATCACTGGTGATCCACTCGCTTTCCCCATGAACCACTCAGACGAACCGTTGCGTGCTTTCATCGGTGACTATGGACAAATTCCCCTGGAGGCGGGCATCAAAGCTACCTATGAAAGTTTTCGCAGCCTGATCAGTCGCCAAAAACTGGATGCGAGTCAGTGGCTGTGAATTTTGAATAAACAAAAAAACATCACATTTGTGATTTCGTCTTTGAACTTCAGAGAGATTTTGTTCGCGTCTTGTGGCGTGCTTATGGCCTTTGTTGTATCTGCCAGAACGCAACCGCAAATGCTGTTTGTCACACCAGATAATTGCAAACTTATTCGCGGTTATGGCAAATACGATTTAGCCGGAGTATCCAAAGAATTCAATCTGCCTGTCTCCAAAATTCGTTACCTTCGCGCGGAATGGGGTAAAGGCCAAGGGGGTTTTGAGCAATGCAATTTGGTCTTTACTACGCCCAAGGGCAACAAATCATGCAAAGTCTTCAACATCATGAAAGATGACTTTGTGTTTGCTTTGGCGGTGCCTATTCCAGGTAACCACGCCATCTGCAATTAGTATCAGGTACTGTCGTTTTGCCGTTTGACATTTTGCTTTTAGGGGGTTGATACCGCCATGAACTTTCGTCCATTTGCCTCGGCCTTGCAATTGGCCAGCGATATACGTCGCAAGAAATACAGTAGTCTTGAGTTGTTGAATGCGTATTTCAATCGTGTTGAGCAGTTCAACCCTACGCTCAATGCGATCGTGGTGACCGATATTGATCGCGCCCGCAAACATGCACGCGCAGCTGACCGTTTAACCATGCGCGGTGAGCGCTTGGGACCTTTACATGGTGTGCCAATGACCATCAAGGAGTCATTTGATATACAGGGCCTGCCGAGCACTTGGGGCAGAGTGGATTTGCGCGACAACTTACCTGTTGAAGATGCAGACATCGTCAAGCGCTACAAATCAGCCGGTGCGATAGTATTTGGAAAGACCAACGTGCCTGCCATGTTGGCCGATTGGCAGACGTTCAATCCAGTCTATGGCACTACCCACAACCCGTGGAATAACGCTTTGGTACCCGGGGGCTCCTCTGGAGGTTCTGCGGCGGCGCTGGCGGCTGGTTTGACCGGTCTGGAATCAGGCAGTGACATTGGGGCATCCATACGTGACCCATCACATTACTGTGGTGTGTACGGCCACAAGCCGACTTTTGGCTTGTGCTCGGTGCAGGGCCATGCACTACCCAGCTACCAATCGCCTGACGATTTGGCCGTGGTGGGGCCGATGGCCCGCAGTGCTCGCGACTTGGAATTGGCTTTGCGCGTGATGGCAGGCGGGGACGATGTGATGTCCAGGGGGTGGCGGGTCCATCTCAAGAAACCGCACCACACCCAATGGAATGATTTCAAAGTGGCGGTGCTGAAAACCGCTGAGACTGCCGAAGTGGACATGGCAGTGCAAAACCGCATTCAAGCGGTGGCAGATTTTTTGGCCAAATCAGGTGCCAAGGTCAGTGATTCGGCCAAACCCGATATCGATCTACACGATGCGCATCAGACGTTTATT
>JBJTXF010000395.1:0-3441 GCA_046082145.1 Limnohabitans sp.
TGCGCGAAACCGCCGTCGCGATTTGCTCCAAAAACTCCAACTTGAAGTGGAAGCCGCTTTCAAACAAGCCCATTTGAAGATCAGCATTTTTGGGCGAGAAAAAACACTTTATTCCATCTACCTAAAAATGCGTGGCAAACATTTGAGTTTTGCCCAAGTCACTGATATTTATGGCATGCGCGTGTTGCTGCCCAATTTGATCGATTGCTACACGGGACTGGGCATACTTCATCAACTCTACAAACCCGTGCCTGGAAAATTCAAAGACCATATCGCGATTGCCAAGATCAACGGGTACCAGTCCTTACACACGACACTGGTCGGGCCGGCAGGTATCAATGTTGAATTTCAATTGCGCACGGAAGCCATGCACCTTGTGGCGGAATCGGGCATCGCAGCGCACTGGCTTTACAAGTCACATGAATCCAGCGAAAAAGCCGAAAGACTGGGTACCCAGTGGTTGCAGTCATTATTAGACATACAAGACGAGACACGAGACGCCACAGAATTTTGGGACCATGTCAAGGTAGATTTGTTCCCAGATGCTGTCTATGTATTCACCCCAAAAAGTCACATCATGGCCCTACCAAGAGGTGCCACGGTGGTGGATTTTGCCTATGCGGTGCACAGTAACGTGGGTGACCGCGTTATTTCCGCTCACATCAACGGCGAGCCTGTCTCATTGCGCACTGAGTTGCGCAACGGCGACGTGATTGAAGTTGAAACCGCTGAAGACGCGACTCCTAATCCGGCTTGGCTGGCATTTGTTCGCACGGGTCGGGCTCGCTCCAAAATCAGGCATCACCTCAAAACCCGTGCCCAATCAGAATCGCAAGACTTGGGTGAAAAACTGCTTGAACAAGCGCTTCGTGCCGAGGGGTTTGTCAGTCTTCCTGCCAACAATGCCTTAAACAAAGTGCTGTGGGAAAAATTGCTGCGATTCACTGGCAGCAAAACCCGCGAAGAATTGCTGACCGATTTGGGTTTGGGCAAGCGTGTGGCCACTATTGTTGCCAAACGCCTGGTTCGATTGCTGGCCGACCAAGGCATTCGCCCCGATCCCTTGCTACTCAGCCGCGAACGATTCACCGCCCATGAAACTGTGTCACAAGGTGGTGTGGTGGTCGACGGCAGCGACAATACCTCTGTCACTTACGGTCAATGTTGCCATCCCGTACCGGGCGACGCGATTGTGGGATATCTGGGTCGCGGAGAGGGCCTGGTAGTCCATATTCAAGACTGCCAGGTCGCTCAACGCTTGCAGCACAAAGACACAGAGCGATTCATTGCAGTGGAATGGTCAGACGAGCCGGTTCGCAGTTTTGAAGCAGGCATTGTGGTGACAGTTCTAAACGGCAAAGGCGTGCTCGCCAGCGTTGCCGCCGCCATTACTTCGTCTCAAGCCGACATCAAGCTGGTCAGCATGGCAGATGAAGTCAGTGGCAAACAAGCCACCGACTTGCGTTTTTTGATTGCCGTTCAAGACACTTCACATCTAGAGAGTGTGCTGGGCAGTTTACAAAGGTTACCGTCGGTCAGTCTTGCCAAACGGGCAATCTCCAATCGTCACAGCTAAGCCTTTAATGGCCTGATACTGGCCTGGGGTAAGTCACTTGCGTGACTTCTATCTCTTGCAGACCTGCCGGGGTTTGCAAGAGAACCACATCGCCCACCCTCGCTTTCAATAAGGCGCGTGCCACTGGCGACACCCAACTGACTTGTGAAAGCAAACTGTCAGCCTCGTCAATGCCCAAGATCGTGATGGTTTTGGCAAGCCCTTGCATATCCTCATAGCTCACCGTGGCACCAAAAAAAATCTGGTCATTGCCATGGTGAATACTGGGATCAGTGACGCTGGCCAACTCCATGCGCTTAGTCAGAAAACGTATGCGGCGATCAATTTCTCGCAAGCGTTTCTTTCCGTAAATGTAATCGCCGTTTTCTGATCTGTCTCCGTTACTGGCCGCCCAATGGACGATATCCACTATCTTGGGTCGCTCCTCGTCAATCAATTGCAACAACTCTGCGCGTAAACGCGCGTAACCTGAAGGCGTGATGTAGTTTTTTTCACTGCTTGGCATCTGTAACTCGCCAATAACATCGTCTTCTTCGGCGCTGGTTTCCCGTGTAAATGCTTTATTCATGCAGTACGACCCCTTGAACCACCGTGTCTGCGATCGCCAAACTGGCAGTCAACCCAGGAGACTCAATGCCAAACAAATTCACCAGACCGGGTACGCCATGTTGTTGCGATGTTTGTAATAAAAAATCGGCATCGGGCCCTTCAGGCGGCGCAATTTTCGGACGAATACCTGCATATGCGGGCATTAACGCGTTGTCTGGTAAATGGGGCCAGTATTTGCGAATAGCGCTGTAAAACACGTCTGCCCGCTTGGGATCCACCACATAGTCTTCCTTGTCAATCCATTCAACGTCGGGCCCAAAGCGCGCTTGCATGGCCAGATCCAAGGTCAAGTGCACTCCCAACCCACCAGGTTCTGGTACGGGGTATATCAAATGGGAAAACGGCGAACGACCCGCCAAAGAAAAATAATTTCCCTTTGCCCAATATGGCTTGGGAAGTAAGTCTCTGGGAACTGATTGGCAATGACTGGCTAATGCAATGGCTTGGTGACCCGCTGCATTCACCACGGTCTGAGCCAATAATGACTCTTCTTGCCCATCGCAAGATATCGTGAGCAACAAGCCCTTGGGTGTGGATTGCACACTGCGTACAGCACTGTTCAAAGCCAAATTGGCGCCGTGTTGTTCGGCATTACCCAACAACGCCAACATCAAACCATGCGAATCGACGATACCCGTTGAGGGTGACAACAACGCAGCGACGCATTGCAACTGCGGTTCCATGGCATTGGCCTGTGAAGCCGTCAGCAAAACCAAATCGTCAACCCCATTGGCTAATGCGCGAGCTTGGATTTTTTTCAAATCTGGTACCTGATCATCAGAAGTGGCGACGATCAACTTGCCGCAACGCTTGAAAGCCACCCCATAAGCATGGCAAAAACCGTACAACTGGTGTCGGCCCTGGACACAAAGCTGCGCTTTGAGTGAACCCGCAGGGTAATAAATACCTGCGTGAACAACTTCACTGTTGCGCGCACTGGTTTCTTGTCCGAATGCATTGTTTTTCTCAAGAATAATGACTTCATGGCCAGCGCGGGCAAAGGCTCTGGCACAAGCCAAACCCACCACCCCAGCACCGATAACCACAACTTCGACTTGATCCGTCATAGGAAAATATAAATATGGCGCGGCTGGCAGGAATCGAACCCACGACCCCTTGGTTCGTAGCCAAGTACTCTATCCAGCTGAGCTACAGCCGCACTACTAAAGATCTTAACATGCCGCCGCGCCTGAATAGGCCAGCAAAAAGTTGGTGGGCCCCCCGTGAGTCGAACACGGCACCAACGGATTATGAGT
>JBJTXF010000396.1:0-3065 GCA_046082145.1 Limnohabitans sp.
CCCAAATACATGGCCGAACTCGCTTGCATCTTGTCTAAGCCATGCCCTGGGTTGGCTAACACCAACACGCGCCGTTCGGCTTTTTCAATCGGCGTGAGCTCACCTGCTTTCAAGAGCAAGGGCTTCAAGCTTTTGTAGGGCCAATGCGTAGGCTGGGTTTGGCGCGTTGGAATATGCGGGGGCAACACACCACGCAAGCTTGGCCACAGCGGCACCAAATTCAGGTCGCGCAAGTCTTGTACATAGTTGGCTGGCAGGTCTTCCAAACGGCCAAGTTCATGGGTCATGTGGTTTCCTTTGAAAGCGGTTTGGCGTTCAAACCATGTTGACGAAAACACGCTTGTTATCGATACGCACCGGATACACACGGATATCCTCGGTAAGCGGTGCGCACAAGGCTTTGCCTGTGCAGACATCGAAACGACCTTGGTGAAACGGACATTCAATTTCACGGCCTTCCAAGAAACCATCGCTCAAACGTGCTGCGCCATGGGTACACAGGTTGTCGGTGGCATACAACTCGCCCTGCACCTCATAGAGTGCAATTTCTTTGCCTTGAACATTCACAGCCATGACTTCGACTTCAAACACATCCTCGAGAGCCATCACGTCAATCCATGAGTCA
Source organism: Limnohabitans sp. (assembly GCA_046082145.1). Classification (GTDB taxonomy): domain Bacteria; phylum Pseudomonadota; class Gammaproteobacteria; order Burkholderiales; family Burkholderiaceae_C; genus Limnohabitans. Next base: position 626 of record JBJTXF010000396.1, read on the forward strand.
TCCATTGGCAAATCCTTAAATGGGATAAATGATGGAGTTGGCAATCATTTCGCTGTCGTACACGCACAGTCGCGATTGGAATTTCAACCCCTCTTTGGTGCGAACAATGTAATCGCGGTAAAAGCCAACCGACAAAATGGTGGAGTCACCATCGAACTTGGTGCGGATGACTGTGTAATTGGCCTCGGAGTGAATGCGATTTGCGTTGTCTTCTAAAGACAGTAGCCGGGGCGTTCCCACGATATGACGCTGATAGTAGGGGTCATGGTAGAGCGTCTCTTTCACACCATAAACCCTGTCTTTGATCATGGCCCGACTCTCTAAGGCAAGTAAACACAGGGGTAAACCTTGCTCAAAATTTTCGCGCGGCTGTAAGCGGTAAGTACCCTCTTCTACAAAGAAGTCTGGCCACTGTTCCCATTGCTCAGAATCACACACCATGGCGTAATCGCTATAAAAGTTTAGAAGTTCAAAATAACCTTGGAAATCCAACACGGTCATACCCCCATTACTTTGCGCCAGTACTTGTACATGCCGCGTATCAAAGTTTCGGTCACCATGTGGTCGGTGTCCTCCACCTCGACGCCCCCCATTTCCACCAAGGTGCGGTGTACAGGTTTTTGTTCAAACCCTTGCTGCGACCATTCAATGACTTCTCCGTCGTCTGCAGACACAAAACCAGCGGGTCCAAACAAATTAGCCTGTATCAAGCGGCGTTGTTCCATCTCCGGTGTGTCGTCTTCGAAACCGAAGTGCGTCCAGACAAAATCGAATGAACCATGTCCATTGGGTTGGATGTGGCGTGTCGATACGCTGTTGACCTGCTGCTGAATGATCAGGCTGGGAAAAATGGTGGTCATCACCGCGGTGGGGCCGTTCCACCATGCCTCAGGCACGATGTCGAGCAGGCGCATATCGTTGAGCGTCATTTGTTCTTTGAAGCTGTCCACACCACTGACCACATCCTCGTTTTTGCCACCCTGCCCACGGGTGGAAATCATAGCGGCGTGGCGATAATGCGCATCCATTTTCAATTCAGACCGATTGTCAGCACGCCATAGACCAAAGGTAGAAAACCAGGTGTGCAATAAGCCAGGGTGATAAGGGTCTTTGATGTTCTCTTGCATCAATTTCCAATTGCCGGGAATACGCTGCCTTCTGTAACCCAACACCTTGAGTTGCCTGCCGTTGAATGTGCGGTCAAAGTACCCCAAGATGACCGGGCCTAAGAAATCTTCGAGTGACTCTATGTTGTGGTCAAAGGAAGCGAACACCACACCGCCACGCGTGGCCACTTTGAGCTTGTTCAAGCCATGCTCTTCCACTTTGAAGTCTTTGGGCATACCCCCGTTAATTTTTCCGTCCTGCCTGACACCGCGTCGAAACGGCACGCCTTGTAAATCGCCTTTCACGCTGTAATTCCATTGGTGATAGGGGCAAAGAAATTCTTTCGCGTTGCCATGGCGCTCACGGCAAAAACGCATGCCGCGATGCGCGCACACGTTTTCAACCACATTGATGCCACCATCCGGGTCCCTGACCATGATCACCGAACGCTCACCCACCACAGTGCGACGGAAATCACCGGCGTTGGGAATTTCAGCCTCCAATCCGACGTAACACCAATGACCGTTGTAAAAGAAACGGTCCAGCTCTTTTTGGTAGATGTCTTCACGCGTGTAAGCCCAAAAGGGGATGCGACTGGTGCCCTCGCCTTCCCACTCTGGGTCAGCTGGAAATACGCTGGCAGTTGACATGTGGGAACTCCTAAATTGCGTCAAGCTGCTTGAGTCTATTCAAAAGCCGAATCTTTATCCGCATACCGTGTACCGATAGGGATCAATGTAGCCGGACAAGGCTTGTCAAACCGGTTAGTGTGGTAATTGATGGATATCTATTAGCTGATCAGAAGATAGGGTACCTTGAGCGAGGCTGAGGGAGCCACTGAAGCGGTAGCTTCCTCTCTTCTTTTTCGAATCCATGTCATTGGTGTCATGTTTTTCTTGCGGATGAATTCATTTTGCAAAGACTGGTGATCCATGCCACTGACCTGCATCAACTCGGTCCAACCGATAGGTTCTTTGAGGTGCGCATCAATCCAAACGCACAAATCCTCCAATGTCATGACGGTGGCTGAGGTTGAATTTTTTTCTGTCATTTTTGTCAAACCACTTGAAACTCATCACCATTTAAGTGCTAAATTGAATTGGATTCAGTGTAAGACAGAATGCAAAAAAAGGTGTTCGGTTTTGTCAAGAAGTATTCATCCAAACAGCGAAATACGGGTTTCTCTGCGAAAAAAACCCAGTCAAAGTCGCTCGCAATTGACATTGCACGCATTGCAAGATGCTTTTGTTCGGGTTTTGATTGACCGTGGGTACGAAAAGATGACCATTCGTGAGGTCGTATCGGTGGCTGGCGTTGGCATCGGCACGTTCTA
>JBJTXF010000397.1:0-5507 GCA_046082145.1 Limnohabitans sp.
TAGCCCGGCGCGGTTTTGCGCTCGGTGCGCGCCAGCGCATATTCCTCGTGGGTTTGTGGATGCAGGAACACAGGAAAGTCTTTGCCGACGGGGGTGAAGCCTTGCGCGACCATGGCTTCGGTTGTGCTGCCCACCACCACCCAATCGCGGTCGGCGCCATCGATACCCAGCAAGGCATCACGAACAGCGCCACCAACGAGATAGGTCTTCAAAGCTCAATCCTGTGGCATCACAGGAAACACAGCGTCGAGTTGCGCTGAGACAGGCACACCCAGCGCAGACAGGCCGGGCATTTTGCCGCTGGCAATGTTGTCGACTTGCATCGACGCCAGATTGTCTCGGCTCATCAAAGGTGGGCCGGGCAACATTTCCATCAACCATGCTTGTGCATACGCTATCGGGTTGGGCAGCGGCAATACCCATCTCGGATGACCAGCCCAGCGTCCTGCGTGTTGCACCAACTCTTTCAAGGAGAAGATTTGCGGCCCCGCCAGTTCATAGAACTGGCCCACAGTGTGACTGTGCATCAATGCATACAACACAGCTTTGGCCACATCTTGCACCCATACGGGTTGGAACCGGGTATGTGCTCCCGCTAATGGCACTACGGGTGCGATCGATTGCAAACGGGCGAATAAGTTGATGAATACATCGTCCTCACCAAAGATGACGCTGGGTCGCACAACGGTGAGTTGCAAACCATGGATCACCTCGGATTGCAAAGCCGCCTCGCCTTGCGCTTTGCTGCGTTGGTAAAGCGACGGGCCGTGCAAGTCCGCCCCCAAGGCGCTGACATGCACCATGCGCAACACACCGGTTTGCACACAAGCGTGGGCCAATTGCCTGGGTAACTGCACATGCACTTTGTCAAACGCGGCGCGGTCGCCGTGCAAGACAGCCACCAAGTTGACGACCGCATCGTGTCCGGGCAGCAAAGCATGCAGCGCAGTTGCGTCGTGTACATCGGCTTGCACCACGGTCACCCAAGGCAGCATTTGCACCGATCGCGCAGGCAGTCGACGCGTGACCACGGTCACGTGCACACCGGCCCGGTTGAGTGCTTCGCAGACATGCCGCCCCACGAATCCACTGCCACCCAATACCAAAACATTTTTCATAACCGCGAATGTAGCTTGATTGATGAAACCGCTGCCCAAATGAGCGCGAGAACCATTCGCGATAATCTGCGCATGAACCAATTAGATGCACTCAAACAGTACTCCACCGTCGTTGCAGACACCGGCGATTTTCAGCAAATCAGCGGTTTTCAACCCCAGGATGCCACCACCAATCCTTCATTGATCTTGAAAGCCGTGCAAATGCCGGCCTACCAGCAATTGCTGACGGAAACGGTCGGTCGCCACAGGGGGGTGGCGTTGGACGAAGTCATGGACCGGTTGTTGGTGCAGTTCGGTTGCCGGATTCTGGCGTTGATACCAGGTCGGGTGTCTACCGAAGTGGATGCCCGATGGAGTTTTGACACCGCTGCCACTGTCTCACGTGCCCAGCGCATCATCGGGCTTTATCAGGCCGAAGGCGTCGACACATCGCGTGTGCTGAGCAAGATTGCTGCGACCTGGGAAGGCATTGAAGCGGCGGCGCAGCTGGAGAGGCAAGGCATACACACCAATCTCACATTGCTGTTTTCATTGGCCCAAGCGGTGGCTTGTGGGGATGCTGGCGTGACATTGATTTCACCGTTCGTCGGTCGTATTTACGATTGGCACAAAAAGGCTGCAGGGACGCAATGGGATGAAGCCGCACATGCCGGTGCGAACGACCCTGGTGTGCAAAGCGTGCGTCGCATCTACCTTCACTATAAAAAACACGGCATGGCCACCGAGGTCATGGGCGCGAGTTTTCGCAACACGGGGCAAATTTTGGCTCTGGCAGGTTGCGATTTACTCACGATCAGTCCGGAATTGTTGGCGCAATTGCAAAGCAACCCAGCACCGGTGCAAGCAGCGCTTCGACCTGAATTGGCCCAGACCATGGACTTGCCCGTCGTGCATTTCAACCAACCGCAATTTCGTCATGCCATGAACGAAGACGCCATGGCGAGCGATAAATTGGCCGAAGGCATTCGCGCTTTTTGCGCCGATGCCCGAAAACTGGATAAGTTGTTGAGCGCCTGAACGCAGAGCCATTCAGTGATCACTTTTTCTGGAATTGCGCACAGGGGTCCTTGCGCGCGCGTGGCGCAGTGACCCAAATGAAATCGGCTTTACCCTGCCAATATCGCAGCCAATCGTCCCGATCAGCGGGGCTTGAAAACAGTCCGTGTTCAATGAACAGCAGACTGACAACCTGCAGACCGGGTTGGTGTGCGCGGATGATTTGGGGCACGCCCAAATGTTTCCACGCGTGGCCATTGCCCGCCAACAACACCGAAGGCATGTGTTGCAACAGCACCGATGCCATGCTGGCATCGCGGGCGCGTTGTACCGCAATCATTGCATCAAACATATGGGCAGGCAGGGCGTGACAATGTCCTTTATCGATTTCTTCTCGCAATGATTGCATGCTGGCATCATCCAAATTGGCTTGTCTCAGCAACTCTTGAATTTCCGCAGGCATACTGCTGCCGAGGCTTTTGTAAACCTCACGGGTTTGCGATGCTGGGACATTGCCGCCGTACAAAACCAGCCCGGATTGCTGAACCGCTTCAAACAACTCTTGGTGTACGGGCCACTGCCAAGCGCTGGCATCAAATCCGGCGAGAACCAGTGCATCTGGCAATGCCAGTCGCGTGTCTACTTGTTTGCCGGCATCCATGTGCTCTGCCACGACGGTTATTCCGCGCGTTCCGATGGCCCGCATCAAGTCGGCCCGCAGTGCATGGTGTCTGGGATTGTCATGCACTTCGCCCCATACGGATACATCGGCATGGCTGACCGCGCGCAATACATCGGACGGCGTGACGGGTTGACCGCTGTCCATGTGAAAGAGCTGCTCGTTTTCAGCCAGTGTGCTCAATGCTTGCGCATTTGGCAGGCAGGCCAGCCATAACAGACCAGCCCCTACAAGCGCAGCACGGCAATATACAGAGGAAAGCATGTTGGGAACACCAGTTAAAGAGCGGCAAAACAGAGGGTGCGCCCATGCCCCATGGGCAAACCAAGCTTACCTTACCGTTTTATCATGCGCTAAAGAGCCAATTATTCACGTTTAATGATGCAAAAAAATTTCAAAAGCAACACAGTTTAAACAATTCTAAAGAATTAAGGAAATTAAATATTAAAAATATAAGGATATAAAAAATCAATATCAATTCACAGCATAAACGCTTTAAATACAGGCATGACACTCGCCAAAACAGCCAATATCAAACAACTGATCACTTTTCAAAAAGTGGCTCGGTTGGGCAATGTCAGTTTGGCGGCAGAAGAATTATTCCTCAGCCAATCGGCGACATCTATTCAACTGTCCAACCTGGAAGAGGCCGTGGGTACCAAGCTGCTCAGCCGTACCGGGCGTGGTATTCGGCTGACTGAGGCGGGAGAAGTGCTTTATACATTGTGCGAGCGAGTGCTCAATGCATGGCAAGAAGTGAGCGACGAGATGGAATCGTATTTGGGGGATTTCACAGGCACTTTGCGCATAGGAGCTGTCACAACCGCTGAGTATTGGCTACCCCATGTGCTGGTGAATTTTGCCAATGCCCATCCCAAGGTGAAATTGAAATTGCAAGTGGCTAACCGCGATGAGGTGCTGCGCTGTCTGACCGCCGATGAAATCGATTTGGCGGTCATGGGGCGAGCACCGCAAGATGTCAAGGTGAAATCGGTGAGTTTTGCCGATAACCCAACAGCATTTCTGTCAGCACCCTCGCATGTGCTGATGCACACCCCTGGTTTGAACTTAGAATTGTTGGCCAACGCCCACATGTTGGTGCGCGAAAAAGGCTCTGGTGCGCGTGCATCGCTCGAGAGAATCTTCAAAAGTGCCGGCCACAAACTGTCGGTGGGGGCTGAGCTCTCTAGCAATGAATCGATCAAACAGATGTGTATTGCAGGTCTTGGACCGGCCTATTTGTCGTTGCATTCTTGTTTGTTGGAAATTCGTGCGGGGCTGTTATCGGTGCTGCCATTGGCCAACAATCCGATGAACCGCCGTTGGAATGTGGTGCATTTAGAGCACAAACCTTTGTCTCAGGTGGCTTCGGTGTTCATGGAGCATTTGATTCGCCATGGTCAAGCTGAAATAGAAGAACAATTGGCCATGATTTCAAAGCTTCCCATCGAAGGTACAGCAGTGCTGCACATCAGCCCCACGGAGCCAGAGCACCCGTCGCCATGAAAAAACCCGCAGGGCGTGAACCATGCGGGTTTTTGTGCATGTCGTCTTTGCAAGACCCATGCGGATGGTTGACTTGGCTTACATACCCATGTCGCCCATGCCACCCATGCCGCCCATGCCACCGGGCATGCCGCCAGCGGGTGCATCTTCTTTGGGCGCTTCTGCGACCATGGCTTCGGTGGTCAACATCAGGCTGGCCACAGAGGCTGCGTTTTGCAAGGCGGTGCGGGTGACTTTGGTGGGGTCCAAGATACCCATTTCGATCATGTCGCCATAGGTATCGTTGGCGGCGTTGAAGCCGTGGTTGCCTTTGCCCGCCAACACAGCGTTGACGACCACAGAAGGTTCGCCGCCGGCGTTGTAGACGATTTCGCGCAAGGGAGATTCGAAAGCCTTCAACACCAGTTTGATGTCGGCGTCTTGGTCAGGGTTGTCACCTTTGATGGTGCCAGCGGCTTGACGTGCACGCAACAGAGCGACACCGCCACCGGCCACAATGCCTTCTTCCACCGCAGCGCGGGTCGCGTGCAATGCATCTTCCACGCGGGCTTTTTTCTCTTTCATTTCGACTTCGGTGGCTGCACCCACTTTGATGACGGCCACACCGCCGGCCAATTTGGCCACGCGCTCTTGCAGTTTTTCGCGGTCGTAATCAGACGTGGCTTCTTCGATTTGCACGCGGATTTGTTTGACGCGGGCTTCGATGTCGGCAGCGGCACCAGCGCCATCGATGATGGTGGTGTTTTCTTTGCCCACTTCGATGCGTTTGGCAGAACCGAGGTCAGCCAACGTGACTTTTTCGAGCGTCAAACCGACTTCTTCGGCGATGACTTTGCCGCCGGTCAAGATGGCGATGTCTTCCAACATGGCTTTGCGGCGATCGCCGAAACCGGGGGCCTTGACAGCCACCACTTTCAAAATGCCACGGATGGTGTTGACCACCAAAGTGGCCAGGGCTTCGCCGTCGACTTCTTCGGCAATGATCAACAAGGGACGACCGGCTTTGGCAACAGCTTCCAAGGTTGGCAACAGTTCGCGGATATTGCTGATTTTTTTGTCAAACAGCAACACGAACGGGTTGTCCAGCAATGCGACTTGTTTGTCGTGGTTGTTGATGAAGTAAGGAGACAAATAGCCGCGATCGAACTGCATGCCTTCGACGATGTCGAGTTCGTTTTCGAGAGACTTGCCGTCTTCAACCGTGATCA
>JBJTXF010000398.1:0-5017 GCA_046082145.1 Limnohabitans sp.
TTGAGCAAACGCAATTCTTCTTCTTTGCGCCGTGCCTCTTCCTCTTTTCGTCTGGCTTCTTCAGCTTTTCGTCTGGCTTCTTCTTCTTTGAGCAAACGCAATTCTTCTTCTTTGCGCCGTGCCTCTTCCTCTTTGCGTAGGCGAATTTCCTCTCTGCGCAGACGAAGCTCTTCTTGTTTGAGCCTGACTTCTTCAGCCTTGCGGCGAATTTCTTCCTCCTTACGCAAAGCTGCCTCTTCCTTTCGCTTGGCCGCCTCTTCTCTTAAGAGCTCGGCTTTGCGTTGCTTTTCAGCCGCCAGTTCCTCAGCTATTCGTTGCTTCTCTGCCTGTTTTTCCAATGCAAGTTGTTCTGCGGCTTCCTTTTTTCTGCGCTTTTCAATGGCAATTTCAGCATCCGCTGCTTTTTTGAGGTCAGCTTTCGAAATGGGGTTTGGCTGTTCAAGCGCATTGGTCGCCAGCGGGGGTGGGCTTTTCAAAGGTGGGGATTTGCCTGGAAGGTCAGGCTCAGCTTTTGGCGGCTCAGGTGTTTCGGATTTGAGGGGAATGGGTTCAGGCATATAGGACCAAAGTTCAGCTTCCATGCCCTCGTCTTGCGGATCGGTGCGCCAATGGATGCCCCAGGTCAAGGCCATCAGCAAAAGGGCATGCACAAACAGCGCCAAGGCCAGCGATCCTACTCCACCACTTTCATCTGGGGGAGCAAATTCTAGATGCGATGACTCTTGTTGCATGGTGAAGTCGTTAATCGCTTTGTCGAACAGCTAACCCTACTCGCTGCACACCTGCGCGCTGCAATCTGTCCATCAGCTTGACTACGTTGTCGTAGGCGATTCCTTTGTCGGCGCTGATGATGACAGGTGTTTTTTGATTGCCCGCTTGCAATTGAAGCGCAATGCGAGCCACGTTGTCCATGTTGACATCTTGCTTGACTTGTAATCCGCTGTTTGGATTGCTTACTCGGGATTTGACAAAGATGTTGAGCTGCTTATCGATTTCAATGGTAATGACTTGATCAGGCGCTGTGGCGGCTTTGCCAACGGTAGGCACATCGATCAGACTGGGAGACAGCAAGGGTGCGGTGACCATGAAAATGATGAGTAGCACCAGCATGACATCGATGAAAGGCACCATGTTGATGTCACTGATGGTTCGTCTTGAGCGCCGATGGTTCAGGGAGGCAGCCATGTTAGACAACCTATCAGCGGTTGGTAGTAGGCGTTATGCCTACGTTACGTTGCAAAATATTGGAGAACTCTTCGATAAAAGTTTCCAGTTTGTTGGCAACGCGGTCGATATCACGCGAAAACCGGTTGAATGCCAGCACTGCTGGAATGGCAGCAAACAAACCGATGGCTGTTGCCGCCAGTGCTTCTGCAATGCCGGGTGCTACCTTGGCCAGGGTGACTTGTTGCAGTCCTGCCAGGCCGGTAAATGCGTGCATGATCCCCCAGACTGTGCCAAACAAACCCACATAAGGTGATACCGAGCCCACCGAGGCCAGCATGGAGAGGTTGGATTCAATCGCGTCCATCTCACGTTGCAAACTGGCACGCATGGCGCGGCGTGCACCGTCCATCAGCAAACCGCTGTCGGTGATACGCCTTTCGCGCAGTTTTTGGTATTCGCGCATACCGCTGGCAAAGATGCGCTCCATCGGGCCGGAAGATTTGGCATTTTGTTGGGCAGCGGCGAACAACTCGTTGAGGCTTTTACCAGACCAAAAATCACGTTCAAATTCTTCGTTCAAGTTTTCGACTTGCTTCAACGACAGCAATTTGCGAAAGATAGCGGCCCAACTCATGACCGATACCAACAACAGAATAAGCACCACCGCTTGTACCACCCAACTGGCGTTCAAAAGCAATTGAACAATCGATAAATCCTGGTTCATGTGAACAACTCCAAAAGATGAGTGGGAATCCGCTCGGGTTTCATTTTTTCTGAATTGACCCAGCCAATGCGAATCGTGCCTTCACACAGCAAGGTTCGGTCGCCGCTATTTTCCAGTCGCCAAGCCCTTTGGGCAACCACCAGGCTGGCGCGGCCTATTTCCTGCATCACTGCGCTGACCAAAAGCATATCGTCAAGTTGTGCAGGCCGGTGGTACTTCAATTGGGTGTCAATCACCACAAACATACCACCGGTTTCATGCTTGAGCGCCTGCTGTTGTAGCCCCAGGTGGCGCAACCATTCGGTACGGGCGCGCTCAAAAAATTTAAGATAGTTGGCATAAAACACAATACCGCCAGCATCAGTGTCTTCCCAATACACACGGACTTGAAATTCATAACTCATGCTTTCTCCAATAAATGCCGCAGACGTTGTGCGGCATGGTCAAGGGTATCCATTGAGCTTGCTGTGGAGAGCCTGACAAAGTCGCCCGGGCGGTGTTGGCTGAAATCCCGGCCGGGCGTGATCACCACATGCGCCTCATGCATGGCATGTTCAGCAAACGCCCAGCTGTCAACCAACCCCAAGCGTTGACAAGCCTGTCGGCAATCCGCCCATGCATAAAACGCCCCGTCCGGCATGACGGGGACGGTCAAACCCATGGCGTTGAGTCGAGGAATGAATTGATCGCGTCTGTGCTTGAAGGCAGCGCGGCGCTCTTCGTAAATGGCCAAACTCTCAGGTTCAAAACAGGCCAAAGCGGCATATTGCGCCACCGTGCTGGGACAAATGGACAGGTTTTGCGCCAGACGTTCGATCACGGTGACCAAAGGATCTGGGACCACCAGCCAGCCGAGTCGCCAGCCGGTCATGTTGAAATATTTGGAAAAGCTGTTGATGCTGATGATCTGGTCGTCAATCGCCAAAGCAGTTTGTCCGAAGGCGGGGTCGTGGCTCAAGCCCAAATAGATTTCATCCACCATGGTGATGCCGCCTTTGTCACTGATAAATCGATGGATATGTTGTAGTTCTTGCAAGGCCACCGAAGTACCCGTGGGATTGGACGGCGAGGCCAACAATACCCCGCGTGTGGCCGCTTGCCAGTTTGCTTGAGCTTGGGCTGCGCTGAGTTGAAAGCGCTGTTCAGCATTCGTCGGCAATAAGACCGCGCGTCCATCGGCAGCTTGCACAAACTGGCGGTTGCACGGGTAACACGGATCGGGCATCAGTACTTCGTCACCCGATTCGATCAACGCCAAACAAGCCAATTGCAACGCGGCAGATGCACCTGCGGTCACGACAATGCGTCGCGCAGGAACCGCCACGCCAAAGCGCGTGCGGTACCAGTCGCTGATACGCTCGCGCAATGCGTCCAAACCCAAGGCATGGGTGTATGCCGTTCTGCCATGTTGGATAGCGCTTATCGCAGCTTCTTTTACCAAAGGAGGAGCGGTGAAATCGGGTTCACCGATATTCAAAAACAACATCGGTGTGTCGCTGTGCTTGACTTGATCGGCCAGTTGTCTGGCTGACTTGGCCATCTCCATGACATAAAAAGGGGCGATACGGCTCGCGCGTTGGCTGGTTCGCATGGCGTTAATCGGCTTGTACGGGCGCTGAATGCTGGTTGGCCTTGTCAGCCGCCATTTCCAAAGCCCGAAGCGTGGGGGCCAAACCGTTGAGCACCGCGTTGACATATTTGTGGCCGTCGGTGCCGCCGAATTCTTTGGCCAGTTCAATGCATTCATTGATGACGACCCGCCAAGGTATGTCCGGGCAATGTTGCATTTCGTAAGCGCCGATCCACAAAATCGCGTGTTCGATGGGCGAGATTTCTGCCATTTTTCGGTCTAACAAGGGAAGAATGTGGGCGTCCAGCACTTCGGCTTGTGCAGCGCAACCATGCAGCAACGCATCGAAATGCACACTGTCGGCTTTGTGAAAACCGCTGAGTTCGCGCGTGAAACTGTCGACATTTTCTGGAGGATTGCGACCGACGATGACTTGGTACAAGGCTTGAACCGCAAAACCCCGCGCACGCGTGCGTGCTGCACGCGCACTGGCACGGCGCATGTCAGAGGATTTGCCGGATCTGGCAGCGGGAGAAGCAGAGTGGGTCATGCGAGGGTTTTCATGAGCAAGGCCATTTCTACCGCCACACGGGCTGCATCGCGGCCTTTGTCTGTTTGTCTGGCGATGGCTTGGGCTTGGTTTTCGGTGGTGAGGATGGCGTTGGCAATGGGCAACTGGTGGTCCAGTGCCAAGCGTGTGATGGCAGCGCCTGATTCATTGGCCACCAATTCAAAGTGGTAGGTTTCGCCACGAATGATGCAACCCAGGGCTATCAGTGCATCGAATTGGCCGCTGGTCGCCATGGCTGCCAGCGCCACGGGCACTTCCAATGCGCCAGGCACTTGCACCTGTTGAATGGACGATGCATCAACATGGAGTGCCGCAAGCTCAGTGATACAAGCGTCGGCCAATGCTTGGGTAATGGTTGGGTTGAACCGCGCTTGCACAATGCCGATGCGCAGTCCACGACCATTCAGGTCGGTGCGTGTGCCGCTGGTGTCTGGGTGATGCATGTTTATTCCTTGGCCAGGTAGCCGGTGATTTCCAAACCATAACCCGCCATGCTGGGCATGCGTCGTGGATTGCCCATCAAGCGCATTTTGTGAACACCGCAATCGCGCAAGATTTGCGCCCCGATGCCGTAGGTGCGCAAATCCATGCGTCCGCGTTCCGGGGCTTGTGCAGAGCGGGCCAACCCTTCAAATTGGGCCAGCAGTTGTTGACCACTTTCGCCGCAGTTGAGCAACACCAAAACCCCTGCTTGTTCTTTGGCAATCCGTGACAAAGCGGCGTCCAAACTCCAAGAATGCATGGCGCGCTGGGGCTCTAATGCATCGAGCACTGACAGCGGTTCGTGAACACGGGCCAATACGGCGGCGTCGGCCGACCAGTCGCCGCGCACCAAGGCCAAGTGCACGCTGTCACTGGGCAAATCTTTGTAGACATGCACGGTGAATTCGCCATGCGCGGTGACCAGTGGACGTGTGCTGAGCCGTTGCACCAATGATTCGGTGCGGCTGCGATGTTCGATCAGGTCGGCGATGGTGCCGATTTT
>JBJTXF010000399.1:0-6298 GCA_046082145.1 Limnohabitans sp.
GCCGAGCAGGCCGTTCGGTGCAGCGCGGTCGAGCGCCGATGCGACAACGTGCGCGCAGCCGGGGGGCGTGCGAAGTACGACCATCTGGCCACTGTGTGAGACCTCGGCAACCCACTCCGACATGACACGCCGCAGCTGATCGCTGGTGGCGCGCCGTGCGGGCTCGAACGTCGCAATGGCGTACACGGTGTCTCCCGAGGACGAACGCACCTTGATAGCGCCCACTTCCTCGAGGTCGCGTGACACGGTCACCTGAGTGGCCTTGATGCCTTCCTTCGCCAGCAACTTCTGCAGTTGTGTTTGGCTCGACACCTCGGCGTTGTCGATGATGCGGATCAGCGCTTGTTGGCGCTGCGCCTTCGTGCTCATCACTTCACCCCCATGATGAATGCCAGTGCCCCGCGGGCACTGTGGAGACGGTTGTGGGCCTGCGGAATCACCCTGCTTGCCGAGCCGTCGATGACGTCGGCATCGACCTCGTAGCCGCGGTGCGCGGGCAGACAATGAAAGAACTGTGCTTTCGCCGCCGCATGCGCCATCAGCGATGTCGTCACCTTGTAGGCGGCGAAGGCCTTCTCTTTCTCGGCCGTCTCGGCTTCCTGGCCCATCGACACCCAGACATCGGTGTGAACTGCATCGGCACCTGTCACTGCCGCTACAGGGTCGGTTCCTGCGACGAACTCACCGGAACCGAGTGCGTTGATTCGCGCTACTTCGGACGGTGCGGGCGCATAGCCGGCCGGCGTTGCAACGCTGAACTTTGCACCAAGCAAAACACAGATTTCGGCGAGTGACCGCGCGACATTGTTCCAGTCACCGGACCACGCGACGCTGCGACCGGCGAGATCACCGATCGTTTGTTGCATGGTGAGCGCATCGGCGAGGGCCTGCAAAGGATGTGAGTGATCGCTGAGCATGTTCACCACGGGCACGGCCGACACCTTGGCCATACGCACAACCACGTCGTGCTTGAACACACGTGCCGCGAGCACACCGTGGTAGCCGGCCATGACGGCGGCGATGTCTTCGGCCGTCTCGCGAACGTCGATTCCTACTTCTTCGCCACGGGTGTACACGGGGTGACCGCCGAGTTGCATAACCGCGATCTCCATCGAGTGACGAGTCCGGTTCGACGGCTTTTCGAAGATGAGCGCAGCCCCGAGGCCGTCGAGCGGCTTGCCGAGCGACGGAATGGGCCGTTGGGACAGATCGAGGATCGTGCGTACCTCGTCGGCCGTGAGGCCGGCGATGTCGAGAAAATGCCTTGGACTCATTCCGCTGCCTCTTTCTGCACCCGCGCAAGTGCCCCGGCAAAAATCGCCACGGCTTCGTCGACATGCGCTCGCGACACGTTGAGAGGCGGCGCCATGCGAATTGTGGTGGCGTTCACCGCGTTGACGACCAGACCGTCGGCAAGACATGCCTTGTAGACGGCGCCCGAGTCGACACCCGATGCCAGTTCTGCGCCGAGCAAAAGCCCCGCACCGCGCACCGATACCACGCCGGGAACCGACGCCAAGGCGTTGCGCAGGTAGGTACCGGTTTCGGTCGCGAGTTTCGGGGCGTCAATCTTGCGCATCTCTGCAATGACCGCGCGAACGACGGATGCCACGAGCGCAGTGCCGCTGAAGGTGCTGCCATGGTCGCCGGGTGAGAACACCGCGCCAACTTCGCGCTTTGCCCAGATTGCCCCGACGGGCACGCCGTTGCCGAGTGCCTTTGCCATCAACACCGCATCGGGGGTGATGCCGTGGTGCTGGAAACCAAACCACTTGCCGGTGCGCGCTATGCCGGTTTGCACCTCGTCGAGGATCAACAGCACACCGCGCTCGCGACACAGACGCTCGACGGCGACGAGGTAGCCATCAGGCGCAGGGATGACTCCACCCTCTCCCTGAATTGGTTCGAGCAACACAGCAGCGACCTGCCCGGCGAACGGAGTTTGGCCAACAGCGCGGCATTGCTGCGGCATGGCCATTTGGACTCCGTCACCGCCGATTGGGTGCGCCCCGGCATCGCCCTCTACGGCAGTTCGCCCGACCATGGTGTGCACGATGCCGTGCACTGGCAACTGTCACCGGCCATGAGTTTGCGCAGCCGGTTGATCGGCGTGCAGTTGTTGAGCCAAGGCGACCGTGTTGGCTATGGCGGCCTGTTTGTGGCCGATGAAAGCATGAGGGTGGGTGTGGTGTCGTGCGGTTATGCCGATGGTTATCCGCGTCATGCGCCCACGGGCACACCGGTGCTGGTGAATGGCGTGCGAACCCGAACGCTGGGACGGGTCAGCATGGACATGTTGTGTGTCGATTTGACGCCGGTGCCGAATGCCCACATCGGCGACGAAGTGACCTTATGGGGCAAGGCGTCTAACGAGGAAACGCTTTGCATCGATGACGTTGCCGCTGCCGCAGGCACCCTGGGTTATGAATTGATGTGTGCGCTCGCGGCGAGGGTGCCGGTGACACTGTCGGAGTGATCAGCGGGTGAAGCTCAATCCACCACCGCCTGCGCGACCAAGGCTTTGAGCATGCGCCGGTAATGCGCGCGCAATGGGCTGGGGGCTTGTGTCATGTAGACCGCACACATCTGGTCTTTCGGGTCAGCCCAAAAATACGTGCCTGCATAACCGGCCCACATGAATTCACCGGCATTGCCATGTACCCCCGCCACACCGTCTGCTTGTCGCACCAAAAAACCCAATCCGAAGGTGTAGCCTGTGGTACCCAGCAGCAATTGCCCTGGGTTGATCGGCGTGGCAATGGCGCTGCCCAAGTGATCGGCGGTCATGAGCTGTACCGAGGTGCGTGACAGAATGCGCGCACCATCCAACTGGCCACCATTGAGCATGGCCTGACAAAAACGCAAATAGTCGGGTGCGGTGCTGACACCGCCGGCGCCACCGGAATCATTGCCTGGGGTTTGGCTGACATCGATCAGCTTGTTGGGCAAGTGGGTCAACGGGTCCTGCGCGAACGGCTCGGCCAAGCGCGCTTTTTTCGCAGCTGGCACTTCAAACCCGGTGTCATGCATTTGGAGTGGTTTGAACAAACGCTGCTGCATGAAATCGTTCAAGCGTTGACCGCTGACCGCTTCAATCACACGGCCTTGCACATCCACAGACAGGCTGTATTCCCACACCGTGCCCGGTTGTTGTGCCAGCGGCGCTTTGCCCAAGCGCTCGGCCATGTCATGGCCGCTCAGGTTACGCGCATCAAAGTCACGCGCGCTGCTGAAGACACCGGCTTCGGTGTAAGCCTGTTTGACCAGGGTGTTTTTGGTCAACTCACCATAAGCCAAGCCAGAGGTGTGGCGCAGCAAATCTTGGATGGTGGGTTCTTTGTGAGCGGGCACAAGTTTGAAACTCACGCCGTTGTAGAGCGGGTCATGCGTGGCGACGCTCACCAAGGGGTTTTTGAAAGCGGGCAGGTATTTGGACACCGGGTCGGTCAGTTGCACCTTGCCGTCTTCGACCAACATCATCAGCGCGACCGAGACCATGGGTTTGGTCATGGAATAAATGCGAAACAGCGAGTCGGTTTGTGTGGCCGCACCGCTGTCATTGTGCAAACTGCCAAAGGCTTTGCTGTAGACCAATTTGCCTTTGCGCGCCACCATCACCACCGCGCCGGGCAGTCGCTTTTGATCGATCTCAGCTTGCATGGCCTGGCTGATTTTTTCCAGCCGTTGAGAAGACATGCCGGCCGACTCGGGGCTGGCGGCAGGTAAACCTTGTGACCAAGCCATGCCCAGTTGCCAACCCAAAGCCAGCAAACCCACAGACAACAGGCGTTGAACCTGATGGCGACAAACACGATGCGCGGGGGCGCTGCTTGACAAGCGTTTGAATCGAGGCGGTTGAATCATGGTTTGTCTCCCATCACATGAACACGACTGGCCAACCAGACCAGCCCCAAAACCGGTACGCCCAGCAAGGCGGTGCCGGTGAAAAACCAAGCATAGCCTGCGGCATCGACCGCCACACCCGAAAAGCCCGCCAAAAACTTGGGCAGCAACAACATCAGCGAGCTGAACAAGGCGTATTGTGTGGCCGAGTATTGCACCTGGGTCAAAGAAGACAAGTACGCAATGAACGCGGCAGAGGCAATGCCGCTGCCCAAGTTGTCTGCCGACACCACGGCAATCAATAAATACACATCATGGCCGTGCAACGCCAGTCCAGCAAACAGCAAATTGGTGGCAGCGCTCAACACCGCGCCCAGCATCAGTACTTTCATCACGCCCCAACGCAGCACCATGCTGCCCCCAATGAAGGCACCCAACAGCGTCATCACCACGCCATACAACTTGGTCACCATGGCCACTTCTTCTTTGGTGTATCCCATGTCGACATAAAACGGATTGGCCATGATGCCCATCACGATGTCGCTGATGCGGTAAGTGCCAATGAGAGCCAGCAACAACACCGCATGCCAACGGTAGCGGCGAATGAATTCGGCGAACGGATCGACCACCGCGACTTGTAGCCATTCGCGCAAGTTGTGCGCGGGCGGCAAGGCCACATGCGCCGGCTCTTTGGAAAACAACACGGTCACCATACCAACCGCCATCGACACAGCCATCGCCACATACGCCACCGCCCAAGCTTGGTCTTGGTAAGTGCCGGCAGGAAGACCGGCGGTCTCGGCTTTGGCGGCGATCCAAAACACACCGGCCCCGGCCCAAATCATGGCCAATCGATAACCCGTTTGGTAGCTGGCGGCCAGCACCGCTTGCAAACGCGCTTGTGCAGACTCAATGCGAAACGCATCCAGCGCAATGTCTTGCGTGGCCGAACCGAACGCGGTCAACAAGGCAAACCCCACCAACGGAGCCAACGACTGTTGCGGGTTGCTCATGGCCATGCCCAACAGCCCGGCAATCACACAGCTTTGTGCCAGCAACAACCAACTGCGCCGCCGCCCCAACCAGCGGGTGAGCCAAGGCAATGGCAGCCGATCCACCAAAGGCGCCCAAGCCCATTTGAAACCGTAGGCCAGCCCCACCCAACTCAGAAAACCGATGGTGCCGCGGTCTATGCCCGCTTCGCGCAATCGAAAACTCAAGGTTCCCAACACCAGCAACAAGGGAAGCCCGGCGGCAAAACCCAGGGTCAGCATGCGCAAACTGTTGGGGCTGAGGTAAATCAAAAGGGCATCCTGCCAGCGCGGTGGCATGGCCTTGACAGTTGGGTTATCGTTCATACCTTGTATTGTGATCTGCTCTCTTGAAGCGCTTTGAAATGCTGAACAAACGCCAATTCATACACCACTGCGCCGGTTGCGCGCTAGGCTTGACGGCCACCTCTTTGTTTGCACGCGATGGTGTCGAGGTGGGCAAAACCTCGGGCTTCACCAGACTCGTGCCCGCCGCCCAAGTCGAGGGCTCGGCCAACCAGCAATACGCGCAATTACTCAAGCAGGCCAAAGACAAAAACGCGCTTGCCCCTGATGACCATCCCGAAGTGATTCGTTTGCGCGCCATCGCGCAAAAACTCATTCCCTTCAGCCACGAATGGAACCCGCGCGCCAAAGAATGGAAATGGGAAATCAACCTGATTGGTTCGGCGCAAATCAACGCGTTTTGCATGCCCGGCGGCAAGATCGCCTTCTATCACGGGATTTTGGACAAACTGCAACTCAGCGACGATGAAGTGGCCATGGTGATGGGCCATGAAATCGCCCACGCGTTGCGCGAACACGCGCGCGAGCGCATGGGCAAAAGCCAAGCCACCAATGTGTTGGCCACCATTGGCAGCGCGTTGGCGTCAGCGTATTTCAAAGTCGACCCGAATGTGACCGATGCAGTGGCCCAACAAGGTGCCAATTTGTTGACCTTGAAATTCAGCCGCGAAGACGAGACCGAAGCGGATTTGGTCGGCATGGAACTCGCCGCGCGTGCGGGCTACGACCCGCGCTCAGGCGTCTCCCTTTGGCAAAAAATGAGCGCCGCCAACAAAGGCGCTCCGCCCCAATGGCTCAGCACGCATCCGTCGGGTGCCACGCGCATCAAACAAATCGAAAGCAATTTGCCCAAGGTCATGCCTTTGTATGAAAAATCGGCGCAGGCGAAACCGTAGTTGGTGCATCAAGCGAAACGCTTGAGCCAATCCCGCAGCAACGCATTCACCGCCGTGCTATGTTCGCGTTGTAAAAAGTGGCCCGCGCGAGGCACTTCGCGGTATTCGTAATACCCGCCAAAACATGGGGCTTGATCACGCATGAGTTCGGCGCGCATGTCTTCTGCGCCGCACAGCGCCAGCGTGGGCACGGTGATGGTGTGTTGCATGGATGCGCGCAAT
>JBJTXF010000400.1:0-5837 GCA_046082145.1 Limnohabitans sp.
TTATATAGCGCAAAAGCCAGCCCTGCGGCCAAAATACCGAATGCATAGGCTTTGTTCATGGTGAACACAAATACCAAGACTGTCAGCCATAAAAATGGCGTCATCAAATCCATGCGCATTTGCCATGGTCCACGCGAGATCAGCAACGAACTGTTGTCCAGCGTATTGGCCAAGATCAGCGGCGAAATGCTGGGTTTTTGGCTTTGCACATGGGGCAAATGTGCGCCGCAGTTTTGGCAAAACACATTTTCGCTGGGGTTGATGAAATAACAGCTGGTGCAAATCATGTCAGGCTTTCGCTGCTCTTGTCTGGTTCAGTGGCTATTTGATTTGCCGCTGTCGTTGGCAGGTTTGTCTTGGTTCGTCGTGTCGTGAGCAGCAGGCGCGGCATCGTCATGCCCGGTTGAAGGCTTGTCGTGGTCGGCGCTGGCCTCATCGTGGGCTGCTTTGGCTGTTGAATGAACCTCGTGGCTTAAAAAGTTGTAAATGGCCAAAGAGCTCAGGACAACTGTCAGACCACACAGTAAACCGATGATGAACAGAATGAATCCGCCACCGCCCTCGGTGCCGTCGTTGTTTGATGCAGAGCTTGTTTTTTTGGTGGGGGCGGATACTTCCTCTATTTTTTTCGATACAGCTTGCAGCCGGGTTTTCATGTCCGTCACAGTTTGTGTGATAGGTGCCATGTTTTTTTCCATGGCTTGTGCAGTCGCAGCATTGGCCTGAATTAACGAATCAATTTTGGTGGTCGTGTCCTTGTAAACCGCTTCGATATTGGCGGTGTTTTGTGCGACGTTTTGGCTGAAAGCTTTAAGCAATTCAATTTTTTGCTTTTCAAGTAACAGCCTGAATTCATCAGGCATTCGCATCGAGACTTCCGGCTGGGGTTGATCAACAGATTCTTTGAGAGTGCCTAGCTTGGCTGACAGGGCATGTTGAGCTGCCAAGATTTCTCTGAGTAATGGCTCCAACGGACTGGGTTGCGATTGCAGGTGTGTGAGTTGCTGGGAGGCCAGAGAAATAAAGTCCAACAAATGTGTTTGTTTTTCAAGCATTTGTTTGATGTCTGACGTATCACCGCTTGGCACGTTTTCGTCGGAAAGATTCAAATCAATTTTCAGCATGGATGCATGTTCTGCATCTGACGGCAATTCCATTGTGAGTGCCAAATCATCAATTTCATGACTGGATGAATGTTGTGGGCTGTTGTTTGGCGCCGGACTTGGTGGAATAGGTTGCTCGGTCATTTCTTCAGGGGCAGCATCGATATGGGTAGCTTTTATTTCCCTTTCATTCAATGCAGTGTCATTGCCAACTGGATCAGAGCGTTTGACGGGCGCACCACATTTGCCACAAAACTTGGCTGTGATCGATATGGGCTTACCGCAAGCGACGCAATCCATGTTGTTACCTGTTTCTTTCATTCTGATGCATAAATTCGGCACGGCGAGTATTTACCTGAGCCTGCATGGTGATCTTCGCACTCACGAAGCACAATTTCTTCAGCTGCTTCTAGTCCTTTGTCAGTGAAGGCATCGGCGCAGTAAGCGGTTTCACCGTCAAAGCTGTACACAAAAGCCTTGTGCGGTTTGTCAGAAAAGTGTTTGCGGTTGAACCGTTCAAAGAGTTTTTTGCATTTGCCGAAAAGCGGGGGCTTGTACAAATCAGCCAAAGGTTTGAAGCGTTCGCGTTTTTTATCGTTTGCCATGTCTTGCAGCATTTCTTCACTGAACAAGGGTTCGGGTGGCGCAAGGTCAGGGTTGTCTGGAAATTCTCTGTTCAAAACACTCAGTTCGCTGGCACCTGCCGTGTCAGGATTGGTTGAGGGCGCTAGCGCTATTGAGTTTCTTGAGTGATTTTCTTTTCCTAGCGTCTTTGAATAAAAGTACATTGGCACATTGATGGCAGTCATCAATATTGACAACGCTAAAAATTTATTCAAGTGTGTCATAGATTTTTAAAAATGTTCAACAGTGACCAAGGGTTGCAAGCAAGTCTTACGTGTTGGGATCGGAACATGATGCACAGACTTGAGGAGTCGTGCAGTTTAGAAATATTTCAATGGCCTCAATTAAAGTAATAATTTAAAATTATTTTTATTTGCATGACGTTTTTTATAGTTCGTTCAAGAAAAAAAATTGTTCTTTAAGTTTTACATTTTTCAAAAGGATTGACATGACAGATAACTCAGTCTCTGAAAACACCTTGATCTTGGGTGAAGGCGTGACTTTCACTGGAACCATAGAGGCGCAAGGTCTTGCCAGCATCAACGGAACGGTCAAGGGAAAAATCAGATCACATGAATTAGCCATTGGCCCTAAAGGAGTCGTAGCCGGTGAAATTGAAGCCAATTTGATCGATGTGCGTGGGATGCTTTCAGAAAAAATCGTCTGCTTAGACCATTTAGTGATACATCGTACTGGCATGGTGTCCGGACAACTTGACTACGCAAATATTGAAATCGAAAAGGGTGGTCAATTTGAAGGGCAAATGTCACAACACCCGCACCCGTTTTCTGTCACGGGGGGAGAGTATCTACGCGGGGATACAACAGGCTTTGAAAGTAGCGCTAAATAATACTTTTTAAAGATTTCTGGTTGTGTTGCCCGGGGGTTGTCATCCGAAGTGACCGTTTGTTCGTTGCAAAGTCCATGAATTATTTCGGAACTCTTGAATGAACAAGTCTAGCCAGATCCTTACGGATCACCAGACCTCTGAAATCGACCACCGATACCAGTATGTTCCATCAGAGCGTACGGGCTTTCGTCAGTCTGTTGAGCGCATCCGATCTCAACTTGCCCAAGAAGCAGAGCAAAAAAGCCGTCCTGTGTCCCGGCTTTACTCTGGCTTTCGAGCGGTCAAAGCCTGAAAATTTATCAAATCTGACGACTATGATTCGTCATGGCACTCAAATACACTGTTTATAAAGCCCCGTTGTAGATATGTCTGAATCTATGCAATTTATTGCTCACGGCGCGGGTGGTTCGCCTAGCGTGATGCACTTGTCTGAAACACCTGTCCCAAAGCCAGCGGCAGGTGAAATTTTGATCAAAGTGGCTTATGCCGGTGTCAATCGCCCAGATTGCTTGCAGCGTAGCGGGCGCTATCCACCACCACCGGGCGCATCGCCTATTTTGGGCTTGGAGGCCTCAGGCCATGTGGTTGCGCTGGGTGAAGGTGTCACGGCTTGGAAGCTGGGAGATCAGGTGTGCGGGTTGGCCAATGGCGGTGCATACGCCGAATATGTTTGCATTCCACAAGGCCAGGCATTGCCTGTGCCCGAAGGTTTGACGTTGCTTCAGGCAGCCGCTTTGCCTGAAAACTATTTCACGGTTTGGACCAATGTATTTCAGCGCGGTCAGTTGAAGCCAGGTGAAACATTTTTGGTACATGGTGGTTCATCCGGTATTGGTTTGACCGCGATTCAATTGGCCAAAGCGTTTGGTGCGCGAGTCATGTGTACTGTGGGCAATACAGAAAAAATGCAGGCTTGTCAGGCCGCCGGCGCAGACCTGTCCATCAACTACCGAACTCAGGATTTTGTAAAGGAAGTGATGAGCGCCACCGAACAAAAGGGTGTTCATATCATTTTGGACATGGTCGGCGGCGACTATATGCAGCGCAACCTTGATTGCTTGGCAGTGAACGGTCGTCTGGTGCAAATTGCGTTTTTGCAACCCTCCAAAACAGAAGTAGATTGGATGGGTTTGATGGTCAAGCGTTTGACATTCACCGGTTCAACATTGCGCCCCCGTACCGCTGCTGATAAGGCACAAATGGCCAGTGAATTGCGTCAGAACGTATGGCCTATGTTGCAACAAGGCAAGTGCCTGCCTGTGGTGCATCAAGTATTCGATTGGGGCGAGGCTGCGCAAGCGCATGAGTTGATGGAATCTTCAGCCCACATTGGAAAAATCATGCTCAAGGTCGCAGGGGACTGAGCAAATCTTGTTCCCAACCTGACGGGGGTCAGTCTTCTCCAATACAAGCCGCACACGAACCGTATAAGGTCACTTCGTGGCGCTCTACATGAAACCCGTCGGGTGCCAGTTGTTTGAGGTCTCCCGGGCAATCATGCACATCGTAGACCTTGCCACACACACTGCAATGAAAATGGTGGTGGTGGTGCAGGTGGGACACCTCGTAACGAGGATTCTCCCCGGGCAAATGCACTGTGCTTAACAAACCAGCCTCTACCAACGCCTTGATATTTCGGTAAACCGTGGCTTGCCCCAAGCCTGGTGAGTCGTTAGCAGCTGCTTCTTGTATTTCTTGTGTCAGCAAGGGGCGTTTCGCCCTTTCAATGGCGTTCAGGATGGCTGTGCCTTGCTTGGTGATTCGTTCCATGTTGACAATGCCTTGTGGTTTATTGATAATGAGTTATCGTTACCAGAAAATAGAGGACATTATGGCATTTTCCCCAGAATTTATCCCTTTAACTGCGAGGCATAAAAGCGCATTTTTGCTGTTGCTGGGCGTGAGTTGCCTTGCATGGGCGCAATCTGAGCAGTCAGCCGAGCCGACGCGGCTCAATGAAATCACCGTAACGGCAAACCCACTGGGTAATGCAGAGGGCATCCAAGCTGTGCAAGTGTTGCAAGGTGATGATTTGCGGCAAGAGCGGCAAAGCACGCTCGGCGAAACATTGGGCCATTTGCCTGGGGTCAGCAGCAGTTACTTTGGGCCCAATGCCAGCCGACCGGTGATTCGCGGCATGGACGGCGACCGCATCAAAATCCTCAACAACAGCGTGGAATCGCAAGATGTTTCCTCACTCAGCAACGACCATGCGGTGCCCCTTGATGTGTTGAGTGTCGAACGCATAGAGGTATTGCGGGGCCCATCTGCCATCATGTACGGCGGCAGTGCGGTGGGCGGTGTGGTCAATTTGATCGACAACCGCATTCCATCGGCACCCTTGGATGGCATCAGCGGCAGAACCGAAGCGGGTTGGTCCAGCGGCAACAAGGAAAGAAGTGCTGCGGTGTTGCTGGAAGCCGGCAACGCCAGTTATGGGCTGCATATTGATGCCTTTGGCAGAAAAAGTGACGATGTGTCGGTACCCGACACCATGGCATGCAGCAAATCTGGTTCGGCCAGCAGCGCCAAAAAAATATGCAATTCCAGCAACCGCGCCTACGGATATGCGATTGGCAGTTCTATTTTTTGGGACAGCGGCCATGTCGGCTTGGGGGTGAACAATTACCGCAGCGATTACGGCACGGTGGCAGATGACGCGGTGACCGTGGGCATGCAATCTGACCGCTATGCCTTGGATGCAGAGTTGAGGCCTTCCGGTTTTGTTGAGCGCATTCGCACCCAATGGAGCAGCACGGATTACCAGCACACGGAATACGAAGATGGCACTGCTGGCACCGTGTTCAAAAAATCGGGCCATGAGTTCAGGCTGAGTGCGCAACACCAGGCATGGCAAAGCCCGATGGGCAAGTTAGAAGGCGTGTTGGGTTGGCAAAGCAATGGCTCAGATTTTCAAGCCGTTGGCGACGAAGCCTTCATGCCGTCGACCAACACCAAACAATCTGCGCTGTATCTGGTGGAAGAACTGTCACCGACTTGGGGAAAGTTCAGCCTGGGCTTGCGTGCTGAACAGGTCTCGGTCAAGGGGGATGCATTTGCTGCCGGCTTCGATTACAATGTAGCAGCCACTTCGAAGCGATTTACACCCTTTAGCGCATCGCTAGGCAGTTTGATTTACCTCAGCCCAAGCTTGAAACTCACGGGTCATCTGGCACGCACCCAAAGAGCACCGAAAGACTATGAATTGCGCGCCAATGGGGTGCATATTGCCAGTGATGCCGCTGAGTTAGGGACACCGA
>JBJTXF010000401.1:0-8323 GCA_046082145.1 Limnohabitans sp.
GGCCAGATTCGCCAGTGATCATTACCCCCATGCCCAATATGTCCATGAACACGCCATGAAGAGTGGTTCTGTCAGCGAAATGTTTGGACAAATAAGCGCGCAACACATCAATCACAAAAGCGGCAGACTCTTTGGTCACGAACATGGGGATTTGTGCCTCTTCGCACATGGTCAATAGCGCAGGTGTGGGCAATTGGCCATCTGCCACCACCAAAACGGGCGGTACCAAGGTGACGATACGCGTGACCCTGCGCTCACCAACCTGTGGGTCTGAATGCTGCAAGTAAGAGATTTCTCGTTCGCCTAGCACCTGCACGCGGTAAGGGTGGATGTAGTTGAGATAGCCCACCAAATCCGCGCCAGAACGGGCCATGCGCACAGCCACTTCGTCAAAATGGCGCTCGGTAGCCCCTTTGCTGGCCACCCATTGCCAATCGAGTTTCTGGCGAAAGTTTTCAAACAATACATCAGCGCTGACGGCAGTGGGCTTCAACTCGGCGAACTCAGGCGGTTTGTACCGATTGCCAGTTGGAGATTAACTGGTGGAGTTCATGAGCCTCATGGCATTGTTTGAGCTTGTCGCGCAAACTGGCATCGCTCAGCATTTCAGCAATTTCAGACAAGATTTCGAGATGCTTTTGCGTGGATGCCTCGGGCACCAATAAAAAAATCATCAGGCTGACCGGTTTTTCATCCGGGGCATCGAAACCAATGGGCTCAGCCAACAAAAACACAGCGGCCAAGGGTGTTTTCATGCCTTTGATACGACCGTGCGGAATGGCCACACCGTAGCCCAAACCGGTTGAACCCAATCGCTCACGCGCAAACAAACTGTCAGCGACCAAGGCCCGGTTCAAGCCGTGCAAATTTTCAAACAGCAAACCGGCCTCTTCAAAAGCGCGTTTTTTGCTGGTGGCATCCACCTGCACAAGGGCTTGGGCAGGGGGCAAGATGGCAGCGAGTCTGTTCATGATTGGGGGCTGATTATGCACCTAGATAACATGTCAAGCTAGGGTAAATATTGATATCTTTTTCAGTACAGATTAAGAAACAGCCGCCTGGGACAGAGGCGGCTGTTTGACCGGCCTCTGGGAGTCAGTTCAGATAATTCCGTTTGGCACTGGGGTGTTGATGGTCTTGAAGTCGATCTTTGTGACGCACCACTTGGCGATCTAGTTTGTCAACCAACTCATCCACGGCAGCATACAAATCTTCATGGGCGCATTCGGCGAACAAATCGCTGCCTTTGACATGGATGTTGCATTCCGCGCGTTGTCGGCCTTGTTTTTCCTTTTGGTTTTCAATCGATAACAACACGCGAACATCCACCACCTGGTCAAAGTGCCTCATGATGCGGTCAAGTTTCTGGGTGACATAGCCACGCAGTGCCGGCGTGACTTCGAGATGATGACCACTGATCGTTAAATTCATACATTCCCTCCAGACGTTAACCTGTGCTCAGCACCTCGGCAACATGCCAAAGCAATGACAGGTCAACTCCACTATGCACCTAAGCTGGCAAAAATGCAAACATTGTCTGAGCGGCCCTGAGGCAAACAGGGCAGCTGGCCCCGCTCCAACCAGCCGCGGTCAAGTCTGCCTGAGCGAGCGCGGTGTCATTGAGTTTGCTGGCTCATCGGAAGTGTGCATTTTGACGCGCTGGGCCAACACATAAGCCACCACAGACGCGGCAGCGCCTGCCAATGCGCACATCCAATAATGCGTGACTTGGCCTTGCGGGCTGCGCTGTATCAGTAAACCGCCTACCCAAGTCGCCAGGCCAATCGATAAAGACTGCACCGCACCGTTGAGCGACATGAAGGCACCGCGAAATTGAGGCTGGGCGGCAGAAGTCAAAAAAGCCATGCCTGGAATCATGCGGGCATTCATGCAAAAGAACAAGCCCGCCGACACCAACAAGACCACGGGCAATGCATAAGCTTGCATCACCGTCGTCAAAGTCATGGGCAACATGGACCACAATAACATGCGCTGAAACATTTTGCGCTTGCCCACCCGATCGGTGAGTCTGCCTATCCAGCGTGCACTCAGCAAGGTCACCAGCCCTCCACATACATAAATAAAAGGAATTTCAGTGGGCAATAAAATATGGTTAGCTTGCATGTAGATAGTGATATAAGGAATCACCGTGAAGGCAGCAAACATCATGGCGAAAGACATGGCAAGCGCCAATCGGTGATTGCGGTCTGCCAGCACCCCACGTATGGCAAATGACAAGTTCTGGCCTCGCGCATTGGCCACATGCTTGTCCAGGCGCGGCAAGCTCCAGACCGCCAATGCACCCACCAACACACATGCCACGGCAATCGCCATAAAACTGCTGTGCCATCCAGCATGGTTCGCCAAAAACAAGCCGCTGGGCACACCCACCACCGTGGCCAAAGAAAACGACATCATCACCAAACCCGTGGCGCGACCGCGGCGATCAAAGGGGATGACATCCCCAATGATGGTTTGCGTCATGGCCGACAAAATACCTCCAAACACCCCTGAGGCCACACGCGCCAGCATCAACAAGGCATAGGTCGGTGCCAGTGCGCATGCCAATGTGGTCAAGCCAAACAACGCATACAGCACCAGTAACAAACGCTTGCGCTCAAAACGATCGACAAAGGTGGCTGCCAGCAATCCAGAAATACCTGCAGCAAAGGTATAGGCCGATACCAACAAACCGAACTGGGCATCGCTGATGGCAAACAACGCCGTCAGTTGCGGCCCCAAAGGCATCATGATCATGAAATCGAGCACATGCGTGAATTGAATACCCGCCAATGTCAGTAGCAATGCCAACTCTCTTCGTGGCGTTAATTCAGTGTGCATGGGTGTCGCTTTAGAAAACCCGAGACTTTAACAGTCTGACTTTTTTGTCACAGTGCGGTGCCATAATTCACGCATGTTCAGCAAAGGAGCAATCTCCTTGGAAACCTACCCTAGTCGGTAGCTTTCGGTTCACTGGCATCAGGCCGGACGGATTCGAAAGCACCCCACCCTTTCTTCCGTCCTTTCACGCACTGAGATTTGCCATGCTCAATATTTTTTCGCTGGTCAACGGCCGCCTGTTTCAAGAAGAAATTTCTTCACTCGAAGAGCTCTCACGCTTCCATCCTATTTGGGTTGACCTCGAGTCGCCCACCCCGGAAGAAAAACGTTGGATCAGCCAACATTTCGATGTTCAAGTGCCTGACGATGCCATGGACGAAGACATCGAAGAGTCCGCGCGTTTTTACGAAGAAGACAACGGCGAGTTGCACATCCGTTCTGACTTTTTGATCGCCGACATTGATGCACCGCGCGCGGTTCGCGTGGCTTTTATCTTGAACCAACACAATGCCGCACTCAAAAGCCACGGTGTTTTGTTTTCAGTGCACGACGAGGACTTGCCAGTGTTCCGATTGCTGCGACTGCGGGCGCGCCGTGCGCCCGGCCTGATCGAGGACGCCAAGGATGTGTTGCTGGAACTGTTTTCGGTGGATGCCGAATATTCGGCGGATACGCTGGAAGGTATTTACGACGAACTGGAAAAAGTCAGCAAGATGGTGTTGTCAGGCGATGTCACCGATGAGCTGGCCGGCGAAGTGCTGGCCGAAATTGCACGGCAAGAAGATCTGAACGGCCGCATCCGGCGCAACATGATGGACACGCGCCGCGCTTTAAGTTTCACCATGCGTCTGCGCATGCTCAACGCCGAACAGTTTGACGATGCGCGGCAAATCTTGCGAGACATCGATTCATTGGACAGCCACACCGCGTTTTTGTTCGACAAGATCAACTTCTTGATGGATGCGACAGTGGGTTTCATCAACATCAACCAAAACAAGATCATCAAAATCTTTTCGGTGGCCAGCGTGGCCTTGCTGCCACCGACATTGATCGCCAGCGTTTACGGCATGAATTTTCAATTCATGCCAGAGTTGCAGTGGTCGTTTGGTTACGGCTATGCCGTGTTGCTGATGGTGGCCAGCGCCTTGGTGCCCATGGCGTACTTCCGCCGCCGAGGTTGGTTGAAATAAGCCGAGTTGTCCGCCGCCTCAAGACTGAAATATTTTTTTCAACGCGGCTTCATTCGGTTGATGCACCACACCTTTTTCGGTGATCAATCCGCTCACGAGTTCGGCAGGTGTGACATCAAAAGCAGGGTTGCGCACTGACACCCCTTGTGGGGCCCAACGCTGGGCACCAAAGCCAGTCACTTCATCGGGGTGGCGTTCTTCTATGGGAATGGCGTCTCCATGGGGTAACTGCATATCGATGGTGGACAACGGGCAAGCCACATAAAAAGGTATGCCATGGCGACGCGCCAGCACGGCCACCATGTAGGTGCCGATTTTGTTGGCGACATCGCCGTTGGCAGCTACCCTGTCCGTACCGACCACCACCGCATCTATGTCACCTTGCTTCATCAAATGACCGGCCATGTTGTCGGTGATCAAGGTCACCGGAATATTTTCCTGCACCATCTCCCAGGCGGTCAGCCTTGCGCCCTGCAAAAAGGGGCGGGTTTCATCCGCAATCACATGGATTTTTTTGCCGGCCGCCATGGCTGAACGGAAAACGCCCAGTGCGGTACCGTGACCTGCCGTGGCCAGCGCACCGGCATTGCAGTGGGTCAGTACACGTGCACCGTCTGCCAACAAAGCCGCTCCATGTTCACCCATGGCTTGGTTGATGCGCACATCTTCCTCGGTGATGTCGTGTGCCAATGCCAACAGCACCGGGGCCAATGCGGAGGGTGGCAAATGTGCATGTGATTCATAGGCTTGCCGCATGCGTTGCAGTGCCCAAAATAAATTAACTGCTGTCGGGCGACTGGCCGCCAACACCTTCAAACCGTGGGCCATGGCTTTGGCAAATTCATCAACAGCCAGGTGTTGGTGCGCCAAGGCTTGCAATGCCACGCCATAGGCCGCCGCACAACCGATGGCCGGTGCACCACGCACCACCATGCTGCGAATGCCATACGCCACTTCATCGGCGTTGGCATACGAGAGGTATTCAAAGCGCATCGGCAATATGCGTTGGTCGATCATCTCGAGCCGGCCGTCGCGCCAGCGCAGGGTCTCAACGTTGCTTGTCTCCATCATCTGACTCATGCGTGGCTTTGTCCGTAGGTTTTGAATTTTTTATACACGGCTTGCATTTGCGCTGTGCTGAGGATGTGGGGCTCGCCGAGTTGCAACGCGGTCCAGTATTGCTCGCACAAGGACTCCACTTCCACCGCCACCGCCACAGCACGCCGAATATCTGCCCCCAGGGCAATCAATCCATGGTTACCGAGCAAACAAGCCCGTCTGTCTTTCAATGCAGCCAATGCATGGTCTGACAGTTCTTGCGTACCAAACAAAGCGTACGGTGCGCATCGAATGGTATCGCCTCCCGCAATGGCCACCATGTAATGGAACGCAGGAATATCGCGCTGCAAGCAAGAAAAAGCCGTGGCAAAACGCGAATGCGTGTGCACCACCGCTCCCACATCGGAACGCGACACCAGTATGTCGCGGTGAAAACGCCATTCACTGGACGGCTTACCCGGGCCCAAAGCTTGGCCATGAAAGTCCATGCGCACCATCGATGCAGGCTGCAAGTCTTGCGCGGCAACGCCCGACGGGGTTACCAGCCAATGGTCACCGTGCCTGACAGACAGGTTACCTGTGCTGCCACGGTTAAGCCCGGAGGTGTCGAGCTGCATCGCAGCCTCGCGCATCTGTAGGCGCAAAAAGCTGTCGTCCATCGGCTCGCCCATGGTCAGCCGCGAGACAAAACGCGCCCGGCCACCGCTGCTAACTGCTTCGCCAATTCGGGATCGCGCGCCTGCGGCGCTGTGATAAGGGCATGCTCCAAGGCATGGCGGCATGCGCAAGCAGCGCCGCGTGTGTCCGCTGCCAATGCGGGTGTGACCGCTTTGACCAAGGAACGGGCGTTTTCTGCATTGGCCAGTAAAACCTTGACGATCGCGTCTACGGTCACCGCATCATGGTCTGGGTGCCAGCAATCAAAGTCGGTGACCATGGCCACCGAGGCATAGCAAATTTCCGCTTCGCGAGCGAGTTTGGCCTCGGGCATGTTGGTCATGCCAATCACATCGCAGCCCCATTGGCGGTAGAGGTTGGATTCAGCCAAGGTGGAAAACTGAGGACCTTCCATCACCAAGTAAGTGCCGTTTCTGACCATCGGTAATTTCAAATGGCGCGACGCAGCTTCAAGGTGATCGCCCAATCGATTGCATACCGGATGCGCCATGGACACATGCGCCACCAAACCCGTGCCAAAAAAACTTTTTTCACGCGCAAAACTGCGGTCAATGAATTGGTCCACGAGGACAAATGTGCCGGGAGGCAAGCTCTCTTTGAGCGAACCGACCGCGCTCACCGAGATCAGGTCGGTCACACCCGCGCGCTTGAGGGCATCGATGTTGGCGCGGTAATTGATGGCCGACGGCGGGATTTTGTGACCGCGCCCGTGGCGGGGCAAAAACACCATGGGCTGGCCATCCAAATGCCCAAACAGGCACTCGTCAGAGGGCTCGCCAAACGAGGATTTGATCTTGCGCCACTGCTTGTCTTGCAAGGCGTCAATGTCATACACACCGCTGCCACCGATGATGCCAATCACATTTTTTTTAGAAGCAGGTGGGAGGCTCATACCGTGAATTCACTTGAGATCAATGCTTACTCGATGGCCTTGACCATGTCTTCAACCACCTTTTTGGCGTCGCCGAACACCATCATGGTTTTGTCCATGTAGAAGAGTTCGTTGTCCAAACCCGCGTAACCCGCTGCCATGGAGCGTTTGTTGACGATCACGGTTTTGGCTTTGTAGGCTTCCAAAATCGGCATGCCGTAAATGGGGCTGCCCTTGATCATGGCAGCGGGGTTGACCACGTCATTGGCACCCAAAATGATGGCAACATCGGCTTGGCCAAATTCGCCGTTGATGTCTTCCATTTCAAACACCTGGTCATAGGGCACTTCGGCCTCGGCCAACAACACGTTCATGTGCCCCGGCATGCGACCGGCCACCGGGTGAATCGCGTATTTCACGGTGATGCCCTTGTGGGTCAGTTTCTCAGCCAACTCCTTGACCGCATGCTGTGCACGGGCCACGGCCAATCCATAGCCGGGCACGATGACGACCGTTTCTGCATTGCCCAATATGAACGCGGCATCGTCGGCACTGCCGCTCTTGACCGGACGTTGTTCGGTGCTGCCACTGGCCGCCGATCCTGCATCCCCACCAAAACCACCCAAAATCACATTGAAGAAAGAACGGTTCATCGCCTTGCACATGATGTAGCTGAGGATGGCGCCCGATGAACCCACCAACGAACCGGCAATGATCAACATGCTGTTGTTGAGCGAAAAGCCGATGCCCGCCGCCGCCCAACCCGAATAACTGTTGAGCATGGACACCACCACCGGCATGTCAGCACCCCCGATGGGAATGATGATCAGCACACCCAGCACAAAAGACAGAGCCAACATAATTAGGAAGGCATCCCAATGGCCGGTGAACATGAAAAACACACCCAACGCAATTGTGGCCAAACCCAGCAACAAGTTCAACATGTGCTGGCCGGCAAACACCACCGGCGCACCCTGAAACAAACGGAATGTGTATTTGCCTGAGAGCTTGCCAAACGCAATGACAGAGCCACTGAACGTGATGGCACCAATGGCTGCACCTAGGAACAATTCCAGACGATTGCCCTTGGGAATATCCAAGGTAGCCAAGCCTTGCGCCACGATGCCAAAGGCAGCCGGCTCGACCTCGGCAGCGATGGCGATGAACACCGCCGCCAAGCCGATCATGCTGTGCATGAAGGCGACGAGCTCGGGCATTTTGGTCATCTCAACGCGCTGCGCCATGATGGCGCCGGCACCACCGCCAATGACCAATCCCAACAACACCCAGCCCATGCCTTGTACAGGATCAACCTGACCCAAAAGCTTGGCTTGTTCAAAAATCAGCGCAGCGGTGGTGACCACCGCAATCGCCATACCGCTTATGCCGAATACGTTGCCTCGTATCGATGTGGTCGGGTGCGACAAGCCTTTGAGCGCCTGAATAAAACAAACACTGGCGACCAAGTACAGAAGAACAACGAGATTCATGCTCATTGGTTTGCTCCTGTTTTAGGGGCTTTTTTCTTGAACATCTCCAGCATGCGCCGGGTCACCAAAAAGCCGCCAAACACGTTGACCGCAGCCAACGCCACGGCCAACACGCCCATGGTTTTGCCCAAGGGAGTGATGGTGAGCGCGGCTGCCAGCATGGCACCGACGATGATGATGGCCGACACCGCGTT